>JBBQXH010000017.1:0-14811 GCA_038209835.1 Gaiellales bacterium
ACGGGGATCGCCTACCTCGGCGGGGCGATCATCGGCCTGGTCGCCGGCTACTCGCGCGGCTGGCTCGACGGCCTGCTGATGCGCGGGGCAGACGTGCTCATCTCGTTTCCGGCGCTGCTCTTCATCCTCGTGATCGTGACGGGGGCGGGAACGAGCAAGGCGGTGCTCGTCGCGACGGTCGCTGTCGTCCAGATGCCGCTGATCGCCAGGATCATCCGAACGGCGACCTTGCAGCAGTCGGTCAGCGGATTCGTCGAGGCGGCCGAGGCACGTGGCGAGCGCTCGGTCGCGATCCTGGGCCGCGAGATCCTGCCGAACATCGTCTCGCCGATCATGGCCGACGCGGGCCTTCGCTTCACCTTCTCGATCATCCTCGTGGCCTCCGTGAACTTCTTCGGGTTGGGCCTGCAGCCGCCGGCCGCCGACTGGGGGCTGATGATCTCGGAGAACCGCGCCGGGCTGAACCTGAACCCGTTCGTCATTCTCGTTCCCGCGGCGCTGATTGCGCTGCTGACGGTGTCGGTGAACCTCGTCGGCGACTCGTTCGCGAGGACGTCCGGGCGATCGGAAGCGAGAGGGATCGCATGAACGTCAAGCCCGCGCCCACGGCCCTCTCCGTGTACGAACTACGGGTGGAGCTGACCGGCGGCGACCCGGTGGTCGAGGACGTCACGCTCACCGTGTCCGGCGGCGAGATCCTCGGCCTCGTCGGGGAGTCGGGGAGCGGCAAGACGACCACGGCGCTCGCGCTGCTCGGATATGCCCGCCCCGGGGTCAGGATCTCGGGTGGAACCGTCGAGGTCGCGGGCGAGCAGGTCAGCGGCGCGAGCGAGCGAGCGGCGAGAAGCCTCCGCGGTCGCGTCGTCTCGTACGTCCCGCAGGATCCGGGGAACTCGCTCAATCCGGCGCTGAGAATCGGGGCGGCGATCGAGGACATGCTCGACGCGCACGTGTCCGATCGCGGTGACGCCGGATCGGTCGACGCGGTTCTTGCGAGCGTTCAGCTTCCCGCGCGCACGGAGTTCGCGCGGCGCTACCCGCACCAGCTCTCGGGGGGGGAACAGCAGCGCGTGATGATCGCGACCGCGCTCGTCTGCGAGCCGCCGCTCGTCGTGCTCGACGAGCCGACGACCGGGCTCGACGTCGTGACCCAGGCACGGGTGCTCGATGAGATCGACCGCCTCCGGCGGGAGCGTGGCCTCGCGATGGTCTACGTCTCCCATGATCTCGCCGTCGTGGCGCAGGTCGCAGACCGGATCGCCGTCATGTACGCCGGCCGCGTTGTCGAGGAGGGGCCCGCCGCGGAACTCCTCGCGGCGCCGCGGCATCCGTACACGCGTGGCCTGGTCGCGTCGATCCCCGATCACCTCCACCCGCGCCGCCTCGAGGCGATGCCCGGGATCGCGGTCGGGGTTGGAGAGCGCCCCACCGGCTGCGCGTTCGCTCCGCGGTGCGTGCTACGCGTCGACCGCTGCGAGGCCGAGATGCCCGCGCTCGAAGACATCGGTTCTGCCCGTCGCGTCCGCTGCTTCGAGTGGCAGCGAACGCCGGTTCTCGACCTGGCTGCGCCGGCCAGGGGCATTGCGGCCGCGACCGGAGTACCGCTGCTTGCGGTCGAGGGGCTGCGGGCGGTACACGGAGGTCGTCGCGAGCAGGTCGTCGCGGCGGACGACGTCTCCTTCTCGGTGGCCACCCGCGAGTGCGTCGCTCTCGTCGGGGAGTCCGGCAGCGGCAAGACGACGATCGCTCGCTGCGTCGCGGGTCTGCATGCGCCCGCGGCGGGCGCGATCCTCCTCGACGGCGAGCGGCTGGGCCCGAAGGCGAAAGGTCGGTCGCGCGACCAGCGCCGGCGCGTCCAGATCGTCTTCCAGAATCCGTACGACTCGCTCAACCCGCGCCACCGCGTCGGCGACGCGATCGCGCGGCCCGCCCGGATCCTTCGAAGCCTCTCGAAGGCGGACGCGGCGGCCGAGGTCGGGCGGCTCCTCGAGCGGGTGCGCTTGCCGGCACGGCTCGCGGGGCGCTTCCCGGGGGAGCTCTCAGGTGGAGAGCGCCAGCGGGTGGCGATCGCGCGGGCTCTTGCCGCTGACCCCGATCTTCTCGTCTGCGACGAGATCACTTCCGCGCTCGACGTCTCCGTTCAGGCAGCCGTTCTCGAGCTTCTCGCCGAGCTGCGGACCGAGCTTCACCTCTCCCTGCTCTTCATCACCCACGATCTCGGAGTCGTCGCCGCGATCGCCGACTACGTCCTCGTCCTGGACGGCGGAGTCGTCTGCGAGCGGGGCGCGGTCGCCGACGTGATTGAGCGCCCGCAGAACGACTACACCCGTCGCCTGGTGGCCTCCGCTCCACGTCTGCCGGAGACGAAGGTCGCATGAAGGTCGCGACCCGGGCTCGGCTCGAGGATGTCGCGCGGGAGGCAGGCGTCGCGAAGTCGACGGCTTCCCGCATCCTGAACGGCGCCCCCGGGATGACCGTTCGGCCTGCCACCCGCGAGCGCGTCCTCGAGGTCGCCCGTGAGCTTAGATACGAGCCGCATGCGGCCGCTCGCGGACTGCGCCGGGCGGAGACGGGCGCCCTCGGCATGCTGATCCCCGACCTCGAGATCCCGGTGTACTCGCAGATGGTGCGGGGAGCGGTGACGCGGGCCTTCGAGCGTGGCTCAGCCGTGCTCGTGGCGGAGGATCGTGACTCCCAGTCGAGGGAGGAGATGTATGCGGGCCTCGTCAGGACCGGGCGAATCGACGGCCTGATGATCGCGTCGATTCGTCCACGGCATCCGTTCCGGACCTTGCTCGTCGATCGAGGCGTGCCTCACGTCTTCGTCAACCGCTCGGTTCCGGGGAGCGACCGGAACGTCACCATGGACGACGAGGCGCTGGCTCAGTGCGCCGTCAGATACCTCTACGACCTGGGGCACACGCGGATCGGCTTTCTTGGCGGCCCCCGGCTGAACGACCCATCCACACGGCGAGTCCGCGGCTTCCGGGCGTCCGCGGACGCTCTGCAGCTCGAGAAGGCGGTGGTGATCGACAAGGGCGACTTCCGGGAGCGCAGCGGCGTCCTCCAGGCGCACGGGCTCCTTCGTGACCATCCCGATCTGACCGCTGTCATCACTGGCGGGCCGCCGCAGGCGATGGGCGTCTACCGGGCGGCGTGGGAGCTTGGCGTCGTGATTCCGGAGCAGCTTTCGGTCGTCAGCTGCGACGATCCGCCCGCCGCCGACTACCTCCAGCCCTCGCTGACCGCGATCCGCACCCCGTTCGCGGCGGTCGGCGCGGCGGCGGTCGACGCCCTGCTCGACCAGCTGAGCGGTGCGGCCCCTCGTGACGTCGTGATCCCGACGAATCCGCGCATCAGACCGCGCGGGTCGACCGCTCCTCCTCGCCGATGATCGTCCTGCGCTCCGACGAGCTGCTCGTCAGGATCGACCCGCTCCACGGCGGCGAGATCCTCGACCTCGTGCATCTCGCGACCGGCCGTCAGCTGCTCGGCCGCCCTCCGTTCGCGACTGAGCCGCCCCGGCCGGGTGATCTGGACGAGCCAACGTGGACGGCGTCGTATCGCGGCGGCTGGCAGCTCGTGACCCCGAACGCGGGGAACGCCTGCGAGGTCGCGGGCGCACGACACGGCTTTCACGGCCGCGCCTCGAACGATCCGTGGACCGTGACGGAGACCTCTGACACGACCGCTACCCTGGCCTGGACGGGGCACGGGACCGCGGTCGATCGTCGTCTCGCGCTGGACAGGGATCGACTGGTTGTCGAGACCACCCTGCGGCCGACCGGCGAGCGTGTCCCAGTCGTCGCAGTCGAGCACTGCTCGCTCGGTCTGGAGCTCCTCGATCCGGAGGTCGAGATCCGCTTCCCGGGCGGCACCGCCTACGAGCTGAGCGAGTCGGATGGGCCAGCCGTCGCACCGCACGGCGCAACGGTCTGGCCCGAGGTACTCCTCCGCGACGGCTCCGTCGAACGCGCCGACACGTGGCGGCTCGAAGGGGAGCGGAGCCGGTTCCTCGTCGTCGCCGACCTCCCCGAGGGTCGCGCGGCCGTGCGCAACGCGAGAACCGGGATGACGCTCGGGCTCACCTGGGATTCCGACTGGCTCTGCCACGCCTGGGTCTGGCACGAGGTGCGCACGTACCCGGGGATCTGGCGTGGACAGGCCGAGATCCTCGTCATCGAGCCGGCGTCGGTGCCGCATGGGCTTGGCCTCGCGACGGCCATCGAGCAGGGCCAGGCCCGTTGGCTCGAGCCCGGTGAGTCGGTGAGCTACCGGCTCGCGGCGCATGCGAGCGTCACGTGAACCGATCGCCGATTACCGAGGTCGAGGCTGTGGTGCTTCGCGTCGAGGTGAGTTCGGACGACGGCGACCTCGACGGCTCGAACGAGACCGTCCTCGTCCGCATCCGGGATGAGCAGGGTCGCGTCGGAGTAGGGGAGGCTGACGCTCCGGCGGCTGCGGTGCGGGAACTGGTGCTTATGGAGGACGTCCACGCGTGGAGCCGCGGCCTCCGCGGCATGCTGCTCGGCCGTGACCCGTTCGAGATCGGCGCGATTCACGCGGAGCTTCGGGAAGGGACGATCTACCACGGCCGCCGAGGACTCGGGATTCATGCGATCTCCGCGGTCGACGTTGCGCTCCATGATCTCGTCGGCAAGCAGCTCGACCGACCGGCGTACCAGCTTCTCGGGGGTGCCCGGCGCCGGGCGATCTCGCCCTACGCGACGATCTACGCGGGGCCCGTCCACGGCCGGACGATCGGCCAGATGATGGACGACATCGCGGAGAAGCTCGAGCGGGCACTCGCGCTTGGCTTCAAGGCGGTGAAGATAGAGGTGCTCTTCGAGGATCTCGTCACCGACCGGGGTCTCGTCGACTGCATTCGTGAAGGCCGCCGGCTCATCGGCGACGACATCACGCTAATGCTCGACTTCGGCTACCGCTGGAGCAACTGGCGCGACGTTCTCTGGGTGCTGCGCCGAGTCGAGGACTGCGACGTCTACTTCGCCGAGGCGACGTTACGCCACGACGACGTGATCAGTCACGCCAGGCTCGCCGACCGGGTCGAGACCCGAATCTGTGGTGCGGAGTTCGCGGCGACCCTCGACGAATGCCGCGACTGGCTCGAGCGCGGCCGGGTCGACGTCCTGCAGGCCGACATAAACCGCTGCGGTGGCCTGACCGAGATCCGCCGCATCGCCGACCTGGCAGAGCTCCACGGCGCGCTCGTCATCCCGCACTGCTGGAAGACGGGGATCACCGCAGCCGCCTCGCGTCATTTCCAGGTCGCCACCTCGAACGCGCCGTGGGTCGAGATGTTCCATCCGGCGCTCTTCGACTCCGTGCTGCGGTGTGAGCTCACGGGGCCGGAGCCGGAGATCGTCGACGGTCAGATCGCGCTACCGGTCGCCCCGGGTCTCGGGATCGAGGTCGACGAGGCCGTGGCGGAGCGGTTTCGCGTCTGACGTATTCTTCTCGGATGGAATATTCGGCGAGCCGGATGAGCGCAACAGACGGCGGACCGACGGCCGACGTTCGATCGCCAAAGGCACAGCTTCTTTCCGCCGAACGCTTCCGCGAGCTTCGTCGTTCCGCGCCCCCGGTCGACGATGACTTCGCCGCTGAGCTTTGCGAGATCCGGGCTTCGACCGGTCTGCCGGAGGGGTACTCGCAGTCCTGATCGCCGGAAACGGGCTCAGTCGAGGTCGAGCGCGATCCGGAGCGCAGCGTTCAACCGAAACAGTTCGCCAGGTCCGAGGACACCCCGGCGGCTGGTGAGGGCACGCTTAGGAATCGTGAAGAGGTTGTCGCAGTTGGCGACGCAGTCGCGTGCGAGGCCTTGGGCAGCTCCGAGCGTGATCTCGGTCGGAAGCCCTCGAACCCTGCTCGTGACCGCGACCACGGAGACGTTGCGAAGAAGAGGGATCGCCTGATCGCGCGTCACGATCACCGCCGGGTGCCTGCCCCCGGGCAACTCGGCTTCGTAGACGTCACCGCGGTTCAAAGCGGCTCTTCGCCTTTCTCTTCGGCGGCGACGAAAGCGGCAAGTGCGCCGAGGCCAGCCTCACCGACCCACACCTCCTGCGGCTGCTCGCCGTAACCACGGCGATAGGCCTCCTCGATCTCGCGCTCGCGCTCTTCGCGAAGCAGTCGGGCAAGGCCCTCACGGAGGGCAGACGCTCGATTCTGGAATCCGCCTCGAGCGATCACCTCGTCAAGCGCGGACACGTCTTCAGCTGACAACCGAACCGCAATCTGAACCGACATGCAATAAGAATACCACGACGTCGTTCCGCACCAGCCGGTGGGTAGGTCTACCGTAGGTGAACACAGGAGCCAAGCGTTAGTAAGGGGAGACCATGACCACACTCGAGAACCGGCCGAACACCGCCCTCCTCGTCGTCGACGTGCAGAACGGCGTCGTCGAGGGGGCTCACGAGCACGACGCGGTCGTCGCGAACGTCGGCAGCCTTGTTGAGAAGGCGCGGCAGGAACGGGTTCCCGTTGTCTGGGTTCAACACTCCGACGAGCAGCTTGCGAGGGGGAGCGACGACTGGCGGATCGTCCCCGAGCTGACTCCGGGCGACGACGAGCCGCTCATCGAGAAGAACTACGGTGATTCCTTCGAGGACACCACCCTCGAGACCGTGCTGTCGGGCCTCCGAGTCGGGCGACTCGTCGTCGTCGGCGCACAGACCGATGCGTGCATCCGCTCGACGCTCCACGGCGCGTTCGTCAGAGGGTATGACGCGACCCTTGTCAGCGACGCCCACACGACGGAGGATCAGACGGCATGGGGGGCGCCGCCGCCGGAGCAGGTTGTCGCGCACACGAACCTGTACTGGACATACCAGGCTGCGCCGGGGCGGACGGCCGGGACGGTCGAGACCAAGGATGTCGACTTCGGCGACCTCCCGCCGATCAGCCGCCCGTAACCAACGCGACGGCCGAGGTCGCTAGCCTTTGACCGCGCCGGCGGTGAGGCCGCGGATGAAGAGCCGCTGGCCGAAGAGGTACAGGAAGAACATGGGGATCGAGGCCAGGCACATGCCCGCCATCGTGAGCGGCACGTCGAGGTTGTAACGGCCCTGGAACACCGTGACGCCGACCATCAGCGTCCGCTTCTGCTCGTCCGGGAGAAAGACGAGTGCGATGAGAAGCTCGTTCCAGACCCAGAGCGAGTTCACGACCACGAGCGTCACGAGTGCGGGCGCCGAGAGCGGCATCAGGATCCGGCTCAGGATGGTGAGGTGCGACGCGCCGTCCATCGCCGCTGACTCGAACAGCTCGCGCGGGATCGCCCGGAAGAAGTTCGAGAGCAGGTACACGGAGAAGGGCAGCGTCAGACCCGCGTAGAGGATGATCACGCCCCAGTACGTCGAGACCATCGAGAACTGCGTGTAGAGCGTGAACAGCGGTATCAGCATCACGACGGGCGGCACGATCAGCAGGCCGACGTTGATCGACAGGAACGCGTCGCGCCCGCGGAAGCGCATCCGGGCGATCGCGAACGCGGCCAGCGCGCCGAACAGCGTCGCGATGATCACAGAGCCAAAGGTCAGGATCGCGCTGTTCGCCAGCCAGCGGAAGAACTCGCCGCCACGAAGCGCGCCGCTGAAGTTCGCCACATCGAGCGGCCACGGGAAGCCGTAGGTGTTGTCGAGGTACTGGTCGTTCGACTTGAACGCCGTCGAGATCATGAACCAGACGGGATACAGCGCGAGAATCGCCGCGCATGCAAGGAGGAGCTGCCTGACGAAACGGCCGGCGCCGAGTCGCCGTCGCGGCGGTTCGACAGGCACCGCCTCGGCCCGCACGAGAGGCTCGTCGACAGCCATCTACGCGACTTCCTCCTCGTGTTGTCTCCGCCGCACGTAGAAGAGGAGCGCGACGAAGATCATCGTCGCTCCCATGAGGAGCACCGCGACCGCCGAGGCCATGCCGGGCAGCGAGTTCCGCAGCCCCTGGTTGTAGATGTACAGCTCGAGCACAGTGGTCGCATCTCCGGGACCACCCTTCGTCAGCGTCCAGACGTAGCCGAACACCCACGCGAGCATCGTGATCGCGGCGATCACGCAGTAGAACTCGATCGTGCCGCGCAGCTCCGGAAGGATCACGTACCGAAGGCGCGACCACCAGCCGGCGCCGTCGATCCGGGCCGCCTCGAGCTGCTCCTCGGGGAGCGAGAGGAGTCGGGCGAGGAACAGGATGATGCCGAACCCGACCTCGCGCCAGACGATCACCAGCATCAGCGTCCACAGAGCCTTGTTGCTGTCGCCGATCCAATCCGGCCCGTCGATGCCGACAGCCCCGAGCAACGAGTTGACGACCCCGTTCAGCGTGAACATGTAGCTCGCGACGATCCCGACGACCGGAACGGCCAGGATGAACGGAAAGAAGAGAACGCTTCGGTAGATCTTCCAGCCGCGGGCTCGCTCGTACAGCAGGACCGAGACGAGGACGGAGATCGCGAGCAGCACCGGTACGGCCAGGAGAAGCAGCAGCGAGTGCTTCGCCGCGGACCGGAAGGTCGGGTCCTCGAAGATCAACTGGTAGTTGAGGGTGCCGACCCAGGGCCCGCTGTTCCCGCGGATGAGGCGGAACGAGTAGTTGAAGACCTGCGCGACCGGGTACGCGAAGATGAACCCGATCAGGCAGAACGCCGGGAGCACGTAGAGGTACGGCACCCAGGGGCGGGTCTTCAACATGGCAGGCCCGGGGTCGGCTTCGTCCTATTGTCCAGCGGCCAGGTCCTCGGCCCAGGTCTTGTAGTTGGCGACGATGTCCGGGTTCTGCTTGACCCACTTCTCGCTGACGTCCTGAGCGTTCTGGCCTGCCTCCTCGCCGGTCATCTCGCCCGCGAGGATCTTCTGCGAGTTCACGAACATCGCGTCCGTCCAGAAGAGCGTCGGCATCAGATCCGCGACGTAGGCGTTGTGGTCACCGACCCACCAGGTCTCGTAGACGTTCTTCAGGAAGGCGTCGTCGATCAGAGACGCGTCGAACTTCTCGTCCGCGGGCAACGCACGTGACTCGCTCCACATCGCGTTCACGCGCTCCTCCGAGTGCATGTACTCGAGGAGCTTGGCCGAGGCGGCCGCATCCTTCGCGTCGGTCGGGATGCCGAAGCCCTGCGTGTCAGTGATCGGGATTCCGGCCATCGCGCCGGTGCCGTAGACGGGCATCACGAAGTAGCCGAGGTTCTCGCCGAGCTTCTCCTGGGCTGCGGGCAGCGAGGCAGTCGTGTTGATCGTCATCGCCGCCTTGCCGGTCTCCATGAGCTGGATGCCCTGGTAGAGCTCGAGGGAGTTCGCGTCCTCGTTGATGAAGCCGTTCTCGACGAGCTCCTGGAGCTTCGACCACTGCTCGTAGTACTCGGGGGTCGTCCAGTCGAGGTTCCCGACGAAGAGGTCGATCGCCTGGCTCGGGTTGTCGAGCGCCTGCGTGAGCGTGTTGACGAAGTACCACTCGCCGAAGAACCCGTCCTTCACCCCGGCCGAGAAGGGAATCAGCCCGCTCGTCTTGATCTTGTCGCACGCGTCGAGGAACGCGTCCCACGTCGTCGGTGGGTTGTCTGCGTCGAGCCCTGCGGCTTCGAATGCCCGCTTGTCGTACTCGATGCCGAAGCCGACGATGTACCAGCCGACCCGGTACTGCTTGCCCTGGTAGACCGAGAGCACGGTCGCGCCGGACTGGGCGAGCGTCTCGTCCGGGACGAGCCCGTTGAGCGCCTGGAGGTAGCCGAGCCAGACGTTCTCCATATGGTAGATGCCGTTGAACAGGAACTGGGTGTCCGGTGGCTTGCCTGCTGCGGCCGCCTCAGTGAACTGCGGGATCACAGCCGCCGTGTCCATGAGCAGCGGGTCGACCGTGATCCCGCTCTCCTCTTTGAAACCGGCGAGCGTCGAGTCGACCCACTTCTGGATGCCGATCGCCTCCTGCTCGCCCCACCACCACATCGAGATCTCGCCCCCGCCACTCGCCGCTGTCTCACCGGCAGCTCCGGTGCTCGCTGCGGTCGTTCCGGCGCTGCTCGAGCTCGACCCGCCGCCGCACGCGGCTAGGATCGGCGCGATCCCAGCGGCCGCGATCCCGCCGCCCGCGAGCTTCAGAAAGCGCCGGCGTGACAGGGCGCGGTTCAGATAGTCGTCCGTCATCGTTCCCCCTCTTCCTTCGTGGTCTCCATGGTTCAGACGCCGCCGAGCGGCGTCAGTTGGCTCCCTCGAGCGTCTCGAGGATGTACCAGTTGGCCGTGAGGCCGCAGTCGACGGTCAGATCGATGCCCGTGACGGCCGACGCGTCGTCCGAGGCCAGGTATGCGCACGCTGCCGCGACCTCCTCCGGCTTGACGAGTCGCCGCATCGGGACGCGGTCGAACCGGTTCGTCAGGTAGTCCATCAACTCGGGCGGGACGGCCTCCTCCGTCATATCCGTGTGGGTGAAGCCCGGGCTGACGCAGTTGACGCGGATCCCGTGTGCCGCCAGCTCGAGCGCCATCGTCCGGCTCAGCCCGAGCAGGCCGGCCTTCGAGGCGTTGTAGCTCGCGAACGGGCCGTCGCCGCCCGATGCGTCGATCGAGGCGATGTGGACGATCGAGCCGCCTCCCGTGCTCGCCATCTCGCGTCCGACGGCCTGAGAGAGGAGGAACGGCGCGCGAAGGTTCGTCGAGACGACGCGGTCCCAGTCCTCCTCGGGGATCTCGAGGAACGGCGTCTCGAGCCCGATCCCGGCGTTGTTCACGAGCACGTCGATTCGCGGCCAGCGCGCGGCGGCCTTCGAGGTGATGCCACGCAGGTCGTCGCTCTTCGTCACGTCCGCAGTGTGGCCCCAGGCCTTGCCGCCCACTTCGTGGACACGCGCGAGCGTCTCGTGGATCGTCTGCTCATTTCGGCCGACGACCATCACGTCGGCCCCTTCGGCGGCGAAGCGGTCGACGATTGCGCGGCCGATCCCCCGGTTGCCGCCGGTGACGATCACGGTCCTCTCCTCGAAGCGTCGTTCCATCGTTCTCCTAGATGGTTGATCGGGAAGTGTGGTGCCGTCGGGGGCGGCTGAGACCGAGCATAAGGCGGTGATCGTTCCGAGTCCATAGCAGCGCTATGGGCGAGAACGAGCGTCGTCTCAGGCGATGTGTCTCAGCCGTCATCCGGCGGTGCCACGGTTTCTGGTCAATTTCCGGCCAATCATCTCTAGTCCATCACGAAGCCGCCGTTGACGTCCACGATCTCGCCCGTGATGAAGCTCGCGTGCGACGAGCAGAGGAACGCCACGACGTCGGCGACTTCTTCTGGACGTCCATAGCGCTTGAGTGGAATCCGGTCGCGGAGGTCGTCGATGCCGGCGATCATCTCCGTGTCGATCAGGGCCGGAGCCACCGCGTTCGACAGCACCCCGTGGGCGGCGTACTCCTTGGCGATCGACTTCGAGAACGTCATCAGCGCTGCCTTCGAGGCCGAGTACGCGGCTGCGGCGGTTCCACCGCCGGTCTTCCCCGCGCTCGAGCCGATGACGACGACGCGCCCGTAGCCGCTCTTCCGCATGGCGGGGAGGATGCGACGCGCACAGAGGTAGGCGCCCGTCAGGTTGATGTCGACCAGTCGCCGCCAGGCGTCGGGCTCGGTCTTCTCGAGCGGCTCGGCGATGAGGATGGCCGCGTTCAGGACGAGAAGCTGGATCGGCCCGAGCTCGGTCTCGGCAATGGACACGGCGGCGTCGACCTGAGCCTCGTCCGTCACGTCGGCACGGACGCCGAGAACGCCGTCCACTTCCGGTTCGATGAGGTCGCACGTCGCAACACGGGCGCCGAGATCGCGCAGGGTTTCCGCGGTGCAGCGGCCGATCCCGCGCGCGCCTCCCGTCACGAAAGCGACACGACCGTCGATGCCGTCGAGTTGGACGATGTCTCCTTTCGTCTCACTTTAGGAGACGCGGTGCGCCTCGATGTAGTCGGTATCGAGTGTCCATCCGAGTCCGGGCTCGTCGGGAAGGCGCAGCATCCCGTCGACAAGCGGTGGGCGGTTCGCGACGAGGTTCCACCAGATCGGGTCACGGTCGGGATGGAAGCACTCGACGACCGTGCCGTGTGGAATCGACGCGAGGAGGTGCGCCGCGACCTGCGGCTCCTCGTGATGGCCCATCGCGACGTCGAAAGCGGTTGCCATGCCCGCGACGCGGCGCCACTCGGTGGGCCCGCCGGACCACGACGCGTCGAAGTTGCAGATGTCGATCGCACCCTCCACCATCAGGTCGCGGCAGCCGGCGGCTGAGAGCTCCGTCTGTCCCGCGCAGATGCGCACGGGAGCGCCGAAGCGCACATCGCGCATCGCACGCCGGTCGTTCGCCCAGTGGCACGGCTCCTCGAACCACGCGAGGTCGCAATCTGCGACAAGCCGTGCGAAGCGGATTGCCTCGGCGACCGTCCAGCCCTGGTTCGCATCGGCAGCGAGCAGGAAGTCAGCGCCGGCAGCCTCTCGCGCCTCCCGAAAGCGAGCCGCATCCTCTTCCGGCGAGAGGCCGCCGACCTTGAACTTCACCCCGGCGAGCCCCATCCGCGTGAGCTCTGCGATCTCTTCGGCGATCGGGATGCCCGTGCCGTAGTAACCGCCGATCGAGATCATCGGCAACGTCTGGCGGTAGCCGCCCCAGAGCCGCCAGAGCGGCTGGTCGAGCGCTTTGCCGATCGCATCCCAGATCGCCGTATCGACGCACGCGCAGGCGACGAGACCGAGGCGCCGGTCGCGAAGGATGTCGTAGGTGGCCGGTCGGGCGCGCTCCCAGCAGAGCTCGACGGCGAACGCATTCTCGCCCTCGACTTGCGGTCCGATCTCGTCGCGGATGATGCGGTCGATCTCGAGGAGCGTCGCGTCTTCGTCACCGGCGTAGGCCTCACCGACCACGCCCTCGTCGGTGTGGATCCGCGTGATGACGGTCGAGCGGTGCGTCATGTGGTACCCGCTGCCCTTGTAGACCCGACCGAGCGGCACGCGGATCGGAATCGTCTCGATACGCCGGATCGTGAGCCGGGAAGTCGTTCCCGGAAGCGTCGCCTCGCTCGCCATCACGTCTTTGGCGGCTGGAACAGCTCGATGATGACGCCGTCCGGATCGCGCAGGTAGAGGGCGAGCCCGCCCGCGTTCGCTCCGGTATCGACCTCGATCGGAGGGCTGAAGAACGAGTCGATGCCGGCCGCTAGCAGCCGCTCGTAGAGCGCGGGCAGGTCGTCCACGACGAGGCAGACGTGGGTCGGGCCGATCGTCCGGGGCTCGATCTCGGCGCGAGTCGGCTCGGGGGCGAGGTACTGGAAGAGCTCGAGGCGGTGATCGGAGCCTTGGAGCTTCACATGGGCCATGAGGACGTGTGCGTCGGGGTAGCCGACGATCGCCGCGAAGTAGCCACCCTGTTTCTCCTGGCTCATCACGACCTCGAACCCGAGCACGTCCCGGTAGAAGCCGAGCGAGCGATCGAGGTCGGCCACCGTGAGGCCAGTGTGGTGGAGCCGCTCCTCAGGCACGCGGCACGCCCATCGCGTCGCGGAGCTCGACGCCGCCGTCCGGAGTGACGAGGAAGACGTTCTCGACCCGCGCGCCAAACCTGCCCTTGACGTACGCACCGGGCTCGGCCGCGATCACCATCCAGTTCTCGAGCGGAGTGTCATCCGAGGGGATCAGGTGAGGATCCTCGAAGGCTGTCAGCCCGATCGCGTGGCCACCGTGATGGGGGAACTCGGCGCCCGGGACGGCCTCGGCGATGCGCGCGGCCATCATCCGGTAGATCTCCGTACCGGTGTTCCCCGGGACGAGCTCTCGCCGGGTCTGCTCGAGGATATCGAGCAGGGCAGCCCTGACCTCCTCGACCTCTGAGTTCGATCCGCGCAGGTGTGTCTCTGCGCTGTCTCCCCAGTAGCCGCCCGCTCCCACGACGACGTCCGCGACGACCGGGTCGCCCTGAGCGACGCGCCTGTCGGTCGCGATGCGGATCGGGCAGCAGACCTCGCACGTGTCGGGTCCCGAGAGCAGGTCGGCCAGGAACTCGATTGGCTCTCCGTGTGCGATCTGAGCCGTGGATTGCGCCGCGCTGAAGATCTGGATCTCGGACGCTCCGTTCTGGGTCGCATCGTTGACTGCGCGCTGACCGAGCCAGCAGAGCTGATAGGCGTGGACGATCTTGACCAGCTCGTCCTCGTCCTTCAGGAGCCTCATGGCGACGATCTGCTGATCGACCGGGGTGAGCCGTGCGGAGAGCCGCTCGCCGAGGAGATCGCTCATCGGGCCGAGGCTGTCGGCGACGCCGACCGAAGCGGCGTTTGCGAGCGCGGAGATCTCGGCCGCAGCCGCCGCCAGGATCGGCAACGGGTTCAGCTCGATCCCGAAGCCGCGCTCCCCGAAGCCGCGAACCTCGTCGGCCTCGCCCAGGCGCTCGGCGACCGGAACCTCGTCTCGCATCACGACGAGCGTGCGCCGTCCGTCCCGGTCGAGAACGAGAGCCGACGGCCCACCGTAGTAGCGCCAGTACCCGCCGAGATAGGTCACGTTGTCAGCTCCGAAGGCGACCACGCAGTCGACGTCCTCCGTTTCCATCCAGTTGGCGAGGCGGGTAAGCCTGTGCGGCGGACGTTCGGAGGTGATCACACCTGCGAGCCCGGCACTGCGTGGTACCTCACCCATGGGCACCCCATTCTCGTCGTTAGAGCAAAGGATTGTCTGGAGAAACGGCGACTATGCCCAATTCGAGGGGGTGAGTCAAGCCAGAAAAACGATTGTCTATCCCACTTGACCAGCCGGACGGTGGGCTCATAGAATCGGCGAGCAA
>JBBQXH010000018.1:0-14599 GCA_038209835.1 Gaiellales bacterium
TGCCGTCCTCGAGGATCGTGAGCTGGTACTCGGCGAAGTCCGCCTCGAGGCGATCCCAGTGCTCGTTGACCACCGCCCCGTGAAACAGGAATTCAGCCCAGGCCGGGCGGATGATCGTCTCCGCGTCATCGTCGGTGAAAGGGCGTTCTGCCGACGTCACGACGCACAGCGTCATGCGTGCACCAGCGGTGGTCGAAGGACGGCAAACTGGTCGGTCACCTCGAGCCGCCTGACCCGGAAACGGAACAGCGAGGCGGGGCGACCGCCGGCACGGCCGGGCTCACGGCGCCCGCCTGTCGACTCGAGCAGCCTCCTCCTGACCAGGATCCGCTGGAGGTTGGTCGCCGACACCTCGTGCCCGAGTGCCGCGACGTAGAGGTCGCGGAGCTCGGAGATCGTGAACTCCGCCGGAGCGAGTGCAAAGCCGATGTTCGTGTACGAGAGCTTGGCCCGGAGGCGGTCGCGGCCAGCGAGCACGATCGCGCGGTGGTCGAAAGCGAGCTCCGGAAGCCGATCAACGGGGTGCCAGCTCGTGTCGCCGGGAAGCGCCGGATCGACGTCGCTGGGAACGAGCCCCACGTAGGCCGTTGCGAGCTCCCACTCGTTCGGATAGCGATCGGGCTCGCTCCTCGTCTCCAGCTGCTCGAGATGCGAGAGCTCGCGTACGTCGACCTTCGCCGCGAGGTGGCGCCTGATTGAGTGCTCGAGCGTCTCACCCGCGGCGAGCGAGCCTCCCGGAAGCGCCCACATTCCCGCGAACGGATCCTGCGCCCGCTGCCAGAGAAGCGCCTGCAGCCTCTCCTCCCTGACTTGAAGGACGACCGCGAGCGTGACATGAGACGGCTTGATCAAGTTTTCGCCTGCCGATCTCGAACTGCTAGACACTTTGGGAGGTTTTCGATCAATGGTCGTAAACTACCACGTCTCACCGGCTCGATGAAGACCGCTCGCACGGATCTGATCGTCGTCGGGGGCGGCATCGCGGGACTCGCGACGGCTCTCCACGCCGCATCCGAGGCCAACGTGGTCGTCATCTCGAAGGGCCCTGTCCTCTCGTCCTCGAGCTGGCTCGCGCAGGGCGGTGTTGCGGCTGCCCTCGATCCAGACGACTCGCCGACGCTACACGCAGCGGACACTCTCCGTGCCGGCCGGGGGCTCTGCCGCCCGAGCGCTGTCGATGTTCTCACGGCGGAGGCGCCGAGCTGCATCGCCGCTCTGCGCGAGCTGGGAGTGGAGTTCGACGAGGGGCTGGGTCTCGAAGGGGGCCACTGCCGGCGAAGGATCGTTCACGCAGGGGGCGCGCAGACGGGAGAGCGCATCGCCAGGACGCTCGCAGAGCGCGCGATTGCGCATCCGAACATCGAGATTCTCGACGGACAGCGCGTCCGCGCGCTCCGGACTGATGGCGATCGCTGTGTCGGCATCGTTGCCGAGCGGGGAGCGCTGTCGGCTCCGGCAACTGTTCTCGCGACCGGTGGCATGGCGGCTCTCTGGGAGCGAACGACCAATCCGGCGGGCTCCGTCGGCGATGGCGCCACACTCGCGTACCGCGCAGGGGCGGCTCTCGGCGACCTCGAGTTCGTGCAGTTTCACCCGACCGTCCTCGCGACGAATGGACTGCTCCTCTCGGAGGCGCTGCGGGGCGAAGGCGCCGTGCTGCTCGACGATCGAGGCAAGCGGTTCACGGACGAGCTCGCTCCGCGAGACGTCGTCGCGCGTGCGATCGACGAGCGTGGAACCGCGCTGCTCGATCTCCGCGACATCGACCGCAACCGGTTCCAGGGGTTGATGGAGAAGCTCGAGGCGGAGGGCTACGACCCGTCGGCCGAGCCGATCCCTGTCGCACCGGCTGCCCACTACACGATGGGCGGCATCGTCACAGATCTCGATGCGCGCACGGAGCTTCCTGGCCTGTACGCCGCCGGCGAGTGCGCCTGCACCGGCGTTCACGGCGCGAACCGCCTGGCCTCGAACTCACTTCTCGAGTGCCTCGTCTTCTCCCGCCGAGCCGCTGCCAAGGCACTCGGAGAGCCTGATCTTCCGGCACGTCTCACGCCGGCGCCAGAGCCGGAGTCGCTCCCGTCCATGACCCCTTCTGTTCGACACGAGCTCTGGACGGAAGCGGGTCTCGTGCGAGATGCTGCCGGACTCACCCAGCTGCGAACATCGCCCCACCCGCTGGCGCGGCTGATCGCGGAGGGCGCGCTGGCGCGCACGGAGAGCCGAGGCGGCCACTTCCGTGCCGACTATCCCGTTGAGGATCCCGCGCTCGCGCTGCACATCGTCCACCGACTCGGCCGCGGGGCGGCGGTACTCGAGCCATGGGCATAGCGACCGTCTCCTCCACGACGCAACACGTCATCGACGCGGCACTCGCCGAGGATGTCGGGCGCGGTGACCTGACGACGAACGGCTTGTTCGAGCCCGGCACGGCGTGCTCGGCCGAGCTCCTCCTGAAGGAACCGGGCATCGTCGCCGGCCTTGCGCTCGCGTCAGCCGTCTTCAGCACGCTCGATGCGGCGGTCGAGATCGAGCTCGTCGCAGCAGACGGGCGGCGCGTAGACGAGACCCCCGCGGTCCTCGCTCGCGTCGACGGGCCTGTTCACGCCCTCTTCACAGGCGAGCGGACAGCGCTCAACCTGCTCGGCCGACTCTCCGGCATCGCGACGCTCACCCGTCAGTACGTGGATGCGGTCGAGGGTACGGGCCTGGTCATTCTCGACACGCGCAAGACGACCCCGGGGCTCAGAGCGCTCGAGAAGAAGGCCGTCCGCCTCGGCGGCGGGCGCAATCACCGGTTCGGCCTCGATGACGCCATCCTCGTGAAGGACAACCATCTTCGTGTCGCCGGCGGCGTCGCCGTTGCGATCGAGCGACTCAGAGCCACTGGCTTGGGCCTTCCGATCGAGGTTGAGGTCGAGACGCTCGAAGGGCTTCGCGAGGCGCTGGCCGCCGGAGCGGAGTGGATCCTGCTCGACAACATGCCCCCACCGCTCTTGCGCGAAGCGGTCGCGATCACCGACCGGCGCGCGACCCTCGAGGCATCGGGCGGCGTCTCGCTCGACACCGTCCGCGAGATCGCGGAGACCGGGGTCGACTTCATCTCCGTCGGAGCGCTGACGCACTCGGCACGCTCCCTCGACGTCTCCATGGAGGTCACGTGAGCACCATCGCCCCGACCAACCTCATTACCGAGCTCCACGAGGAGGTGCGGGAGCTCGCGCGGACGCGCGAGGCCGTCATCCTCGCCCACAATTACCAGGTGCCAGATGTCCAGGATGTCGCCGATTTCGTCGGAGACTCGCTCGGGCTGGCGCGCGAGGGCGCGGCCACCGACGCACCGGTGATCGCGTTCTGCGGCGTCCACTTCATGGCCGAGACGGCGTCGATCCTCTCGCCCGATAAGACGGTCCTGATCCCCGATCTCGATGCGGGCTGCTCGCTCGCAGCTTCGATCACGGGCGACCAGCTGCGCGCCTGGAAGGCGGAGCACCCGGACGCCGTCGTCGTCTCGTATGTCAACACCACTGCTGAGGTGAAGGCCGAGACGGATTACTGCTGCACGTCCGGGAACGCCGTCTCCGTCGTGCAGGCGATCCCGGAGGATCGCGAGATCCTGTTCTTGCCGGATCTCTATCTCGGACTCTGGGTCGAGCGCGTCACGGGTCGCAAGCTGACGATCTGGATGGGCGAGTGCCACGTGCACGCCGGGATCCGGCCCGCCGATATCGAGCGCTGGCAGGACGAGGCGCCTGACGCGGAGCTGCTCGTCCACCCGGAGTGCGGTTGCGCGAGCCAGTGCATGGCCTTCGGGAACGACAAGACGCACATCCTGTCGACGGAGGGGATGATCAAGTTCGCGAAGGCCTCGCCGAAGGAGCGCTTCCTCGTCGCGACGGAGACGGGGATCCTCCACCGGCTCGCCAAGGAGGCGCCGGACAAGCGCTTCGAAGCCGTCTCCGAAAGGGCGATCTGCAAGTACATGAAGATGATCACCCTCGAGAAGCTCCGGGATTCGCTTCGAGACATGAAGTTCGAGGTGCGGGTGGAGCCAGAGACGGCGGCACGCGCCAGACTCGCCCTGGAGCGCATGGTTTCGATTGGATAGCAAGGCGCCGAAGGCGCCACGCAGCGGACGCGCCGAAGGCGCCAGGACGCGAAGCTTCATCGCCGCCGCCAGGCGGCGATACAAAGGCACGCGCCAGCGGCACCGCGCAGCGGACGCGGCCGCAGGCCGCCAGGACGCGAAGGAAGAGCCCGCGAAGCGGGCGGTCACCCGCAAGGCGGGACGCGGCGCTTTCGTGAAAGGGCGGCGAGGTGTCTGATCGGCCATCGAACGAAAATCGCTCCACCAATCGGCACGGCCGCGAACATCGCGAGGTGACCAGAACAGGGCGCGGAAGACAGCCCCAGGCCAGTATGGAAGCGGCTCGTGTCCTCGACCTTCTCGCGCATTTGAGCGCCCTCGACATCCCTGCCTGGCTCGATGGCGGTTGGGGGATCGACGCGCTGCTCGAGACGCAGACGAGGCCGCACGATGACCTCGACCTCGTCGCTCGTCTCGATGATGTCGAGCGTATCGAAGCCGCGTTCGGCGAAGGCGGCTACGGTCTTTTTGGTGGCGGTGCGCCGCTCAGCTTTGAGCTGGTCGATCCTGCGGGACACCAGATTGACGTTCACCCGGTGTCATTTACATGGACAGGCGACGGCATCTACAAGATGGACAACGGCGAGGACTGGATCTATCCGGTTGACGGCTTCACAGGTGTCGGACGTATCCTGGATCGTGAGGTACGCTGCCTAACGCCCGAGGTAATGCTCGTCTGCCACTCGACTGGCTACGCACTCGACGAGGATCACCAGCGCGATGTGACCGCGCTGAGCGAGCGGTTCAGCATTCCGCTGCCCGAGTTCCGCACGATCTAGTGAGCGGCCCACCAAGCGAGGCGGTATCGCCGCCCCTCCGGCGCTTCGTATCGAGCCCTAGCGGGCTCGATGGGCCTTCGCGGCCTGTTCGGCCGCTGCGCGCGCCTCCGGCGCTTTGCGTACGCGTGGGGGCCGGCACCATACCGACCCCCACGCTCTCTCCCCTCCCCTCGGAGCCTCAGATCGAGGCTTGACCTACGCCCTCGATGGCAATCTCTTGCCGGAGGCCCGACGGGAGGATGCTCTCAGGCTACGCCTTCCGTGTTAGGAAGGGATGAGGACCTCGCCTTTCAGGCCGCCTCGTCGTCGCCGCTCACCACGACGTTCACGAACTCGCAACCCACCGCGACATCGTTCGCACGGACGTAGGCGGTGTCATTTCCCGGCCCGCAGTTCAGGTAGTCGGAGGCCGCGTCGTCCGCCTTCGCCCACAGGACGTCATCTCCGATGCCTCCGTACAACGTGTCGCGGCCGAGGCCACCGCCCATCCTGTCGTTCCCGGCATCGCCGAACACCGAGTCGGGACCGGCGTTTCCGCGGAGACGGTCATTGTCGAGACCACCCGCGATGTTGTCCGGCCCGTCTCCCCCGAGGACGAGATCGTTGCCGGAGTCGCCCCGCAGGACGTCGGCGCCGCCGCGCCCGTCAAATCGCGTCGTCGCCCGCCTTTCCGTAGATCTGATCCCTGGCGGCCGTGCCGCCGAGGACATCGGGGCCTGGTGTGCCGACGATCAGGGCCGCTGTCGCTATCGACGCGACCGTGAGAACCGCGACCGCGGCAACCGCCGCGATCAGCACTTTCCGTCTCATCCTGCTCCTCCTTGTTCTGGTGCATTGGACGAGACGGATCGAACCAGCCGCGAACGAGGAGCCTGTGCGGATTCAGTCAGCGCGAGGTTTGGCTTTGTAAGGATTCAGGCTCGATGGCGATTCTCGAGACGCGCGTCGATCGAACCGACCCGGCCTACGCGGTGCGCCGGGCCTCGATGGAGTCGCTCGTCGCGGAGCTCCGACAGCGCACCGCGGCAGTTGCGGCCGGCGGGAGCCCCGATGCGGTCGCGAAGCATCGCTCGCGAGGGAAGCTCCTCGTACGCGAGCGGATCGACAGGCTGGTCGATCCGGATACGGCCTTCCTCGAGCTCTCAGCCCTTGCCGCCTGGGGCTGTTACGGCGATGAGGCTCCGGCGGCGGGAATCCTGACCGGAATCGGCATCGTCGAGGGTCGCCAATGCGTGATCGTGGCAAACGACGCGACGGTGAAGGGAGGCACGTACTTCCCCCTGACCGTGAAGAAGCACCTGCGCGCGCAAGAGATCGCCCTGCAGAACCGGCTGCCGTGCGTCTACCTCGTCGACTCGGGAGGGGCGTATCTCCCGCTGCAGGCAGAGGTGTTTCCGGATCGGGACCACTGCGGGCGCATCTTCTTCAACCAGGCGACGATGTCCGCTGCGGGGATCCCGCAGATCGCCGCGGTCATGGGCTCCTGCACGGCAGGCGGCGCGTATGTGCCCGCGATGAGCGACGAGGCCGTGATCGTCCGCGGCACCGGCACCATCTTCCTCGGTGGCCCGCCGCTCGTAAAGGCAGCCACGGGTGAGGTGGTGACCGCCGAGGAGCTCGGCGGCGCAGACGTCCACACGCGCGTCTCCGGCGTCGCCGATCACCAGGCGCAGAGCGACGAGCACGCCCTGGCGCTCGTACGCGAGATCGTCGCGAACCTCGGCAGCCGAGACCCCCTGCCACCGTGGGATCTCGAGGAGGTGGACGATCCGCTGTACGACCCGACCGAGCTCTACGGGATCGTGCCCACCGACTACCGGGTCGGCTACGACGTGCGCGAGGTGATCGCTCGCATCGTTGACGCGAGCAGGTTCCACGAGTTCAAGCCGCTCTACGGCGAGACGCTCGTCTGCGGCTTCGCCCGGATCGAGGGCTATCCGGTCGCGCTCCTCGCGAACAACGGGATCCTCTTCTCCGAGTCGGCCCTGAAGGGCGCTCACTTCGTTCAACTCGCGTGCCGGCGCCGGATCCCACTCGTGTTTCTGCAGAACATCACCGGCTTCATGGTCGGGCGGGACTACGAAGCCGGCGGCATCGCGAAGGACGGCGCCAAGCTCGTTACCGCCGTTTCGTGCGCTCAGGTGCCGAAGTTCACCGTCATCATCGGAGGCTCCTTCGGCGCGGGAAACTACGGCATGTGCGGCCGCGCATTCTCTCCTCGGCAACTCTGGATGTGGCCGAATGCCAGGATCTCGGTGATGGGCGGGGATCAGGCTGCCGCTGTTCTCTCGACCGTAGGGGACGTGGATCCGGAATCCATCCGCGCCACCTACGATCTTGAGGGAAGCCCGTACTACTCGACCGCGCGGCTCTGGGACGACGGAATCATCGACCCTGTCGGCACACGCCGAGTGCTCGCACTCGGCATCGCGGCGAGTCTCAATGCGCCGATTCCGGAGACGTCCTTCGGCATCTTTCGGATGTAACCGCAAAGGCGCCGGCAGGCGCCACGCAGCGGACGGCGGAAGCCGGCCGCGAAGGCCCATCGCCGCCGCCAGGCGGCGATACATCTCGCAGCAAGGTCAGAAAGCTGGAGTTCAAAGAACAACGCCCTCAGGAACAACGTCGCCTCCCGAGAACCGCTCCAGCCGGAAAGACGCCAGATCGAGGGACGCCGCCCCGTCGAGGATCAGCTCGGCCACGGCGCGCCCGACCGCCGGAGACTGCATGAATCCGTGACCAGAGAACCCACAGGCACAGTAGAGGTCGTCTGCAAGCCGGTCGATGATCGGATGCGCGTCAGGCGTCATGTCGTAGAGACCGGCCCACGCATCCGCGGCAACGACGCCACGCGACGGCGGGAACCGTCTCCCGAGCCGCTCGAGGCGATCGCCAACGACCGACCGGTCGACCGACGGGTCCGGGCCGAAGCGCGGCGGACTGTCCGTCATGGCAATGACGAGACTCTCACCACGCCGTCGGAAGTGGAAGCCCGTCTCGCTCTCGATGACGAGCGGAAGCCGCTCTGGAATGTGTGCGACAGGCTGAGTCTGGATCAGCTGTCGAATCAGCGGCGTGATCGGGAGGGTGGCCCCGTACCAGCCGGCGACCTCACCGGACCACGGCCCGCAGGCGATCACCCGGATGTCGCAGTCGACCTCCCGCACGTCGGTGCCCTCACGGACTTCAACCCCGAGTGAGGCCGCCCGGCGCACGAGCTCGCGAGTCACGGCGGGCGGATCTGCGAGCCCGTCGGACGGCCCGAACACCGCACCGAGCACGTCGTCCGTGAAGACGCCCGGCGCCAGCTCCGCGACCTGTTGCGGCCCGACCTGGTCGATCGCGACGCCAAGCTCCTGCTGAAGGGCTCGCCGCGCCGTGAGCTCGGTCAGGCCCTCCTCGCTCGTCGCGAGAAACAGGTAGCCAACCTGACGGAACAGCGGCTCGCCGAGCTCCTCGAAGAACGAGATGCTCTCCTTCGCGAGCTGCACTTCCGCAACCGTCGAGAACTGCTGGCGTACGCCGCCCATCGCCCGAGCGGTCTGGCCGCCGGCAACCTCCCCTCGATCGACGAGGACCACCTCGCAGCCACCACGCAGCGCCAGATGGTAGGCGATGCTCGCCCCGATCGCACCTGCGCCTGCGATCACGATTCGGGTCACCAAGCTGACACTCTAGAGTTCGTCCATGCGCGCGCTTCGTGTCGAGCGGGATGGTGAGATCCTGCGCGTGACCCTCGCCCGTCCCGAGAAGCGGAATGCCTTCGACGGTGAGTTGATCGCCGAAATTGCAGAGGCCTTCGCCGACGTCGGCGATGTGCGCGCGGTCGTCCTCGCCGGGGACGGGCCGAGCTTCTCGGCCGGCGCCGACGTCGAGTGGATGCGAGCATCCGCGACGCTGACGCGGGACGAGAACATCGCTGAGGCACTACGGCTTCGTCGGATGCTCCAGGCTCTCGACTCCTGCCGCGCCCCCGTTGTGTGTCGCGTCCAGGGGCACGCATTCGGCGGCGCCGTCGGCCTCGTCGCCGCCTCCGACATCGCGGTCGCAGCCACAGACGCGGTGTTCGCCTTCTCCGAGACCAGGTTGGGACTCGTCCCCGCTGTGATCTCACCGTTCGCGCTGACGAAGATCGGCACCGGCCAGGCGCGACGCTACTTCCTCACGGGCGAGCGGTTCGACGCGCAGACGGCATTGCGGATCGGCCTGGTTCACGAGGTTTCGGCAGACCTCGACGAGGCACTCGGTCGCATCCTCGACGCCCTACTCGCATCCGGGCCTGACGCGGTCCGAGGCGCCAAGCGCCTCGTCCTCGACGCACCTCTCGGTGACGAGACGGCCGACCGGATCGCGGAGCATCGGTCAAGCGCAGAGGGCCAGGAGGGTCTGCTCGCATTCCTCGAGAAGCGCCCGCCGTCGTGGCAATCCGGAAGCTCCTCGTAGCGAACCGCGGCGAGGTCGCCGCCCGCGTCTTTCGCACCTGCGACCGGCTCGAGATCGAGACGGTCGCCGTCGCCGCTCCCGACGACCTCGGAGCCTTCCACACGCGTCGCGCGGTGCATGTCCGTGACGTAGGCAGTTACCTATCGAAGGATGACATGATCAGTGCCGCGCTCGAGTCGGGCGCTGATGCGATCCATCCCGGCTACGGATTCCTCGCCGAGCAAGCCGAGTTCGCAGAAGCCGTAACGGCCGCAGGACTCACATGGGTAGGCCCACCGGCCGAGGCGATGCGGCTCGCGGCGAACAAGCTCGCCGCGAAGTGCGCGGCCGAGGGAGCCGGCGTCCCGATCGTTCCCTCGGGATCCCCGGACGACATCGGCTACCCGCTCATCCTCAAGGCTGCGGCCGGAGGTGGCGGTCGGGGCATGCGCGTCGTCCGCAGTCAGGACACGCTCGACGAGGCACTCGAGGCGGCGCGGCGCGAGGCGGGAGCCGCGTTCGGCGACGACACCGTCTTCGCCGAGCGACTCATCGAGGGTGCGCGACACGTCGAGGTCCAGCTCCTTGCGGATCACGGCGGGAACGTCGCTGCGGTCGGCACCCGCGACTGCTCGATCCAGCGACGACACCAGAAGGTACTCGAGGAAGGGCCGGCTCCCGAGCCCAGTCCGGCGGTCGCCCGCGATCTGTGCGACGCAGCAGAGGCGATCGGACGCGCCGTCAACTACGAGAACGCGGGCACCGTCGAGTTCCTCGTCTCCGAGAGCGGATTCTGTTTCATCGAGCTGAACGCGCGCCTGCAGGTCGAGCATCCTGTCACCGAAGCGGTCACCGGGCTCGATCTGGTGGACGAGCAGCTTCGCCTTGCCGTTGGTGATCCGCTCGGCGCACTGCCGCCGGAGCACGGTCACGCCGTCGAGGCTCGGCTCTACGCCGAGCATCCTGCGACGTTCCTGCCCCAGGCCGGAATCGTCGAGCGGCTCGAGCTGCCCGGAATCATTCGGGTCGATGCGGGTGTCGAGGCCGGCGACGCTGTCCCCATCGCTTACGACCCCCTGATCGCGAAGCTCGTCTCCCGCGCCGAGACGCGCGAGGCCGCGCTCGACGAGCTTGCCCGGGCGCTCGCCGAGACGCGCATCGAGGGCGTGACGACGAATATCGCGCTCCTCCGCTGGCTTCTCCGCCATCCGGCCATACGGGAGGGAACCGCCACCACCGCGTTCTTCGACGACCATCGCCCTTTCTCGGGGACGCACTCACCTCCCTCACCGTGGTTGGGTGGTTGGCGTCTCAACGGCCCGCTGCCGCGACGGCTGCCTCCACCCAGCCTTGCTGGAGCCGGATCGAGCCAGGGGCGAGGAGCGGAGTCGTCGGAGATCCGAGCGCCGATGTCGGGGAGGGTGATTCGCGTCCTCGTCGCACGGGGAGACACCGTCACCGACCGTCAGCCGATCCTCGTGCTCGAGGCGATGAAGATGGAGACGCCGGTAACTGCGCCGTTCGCGGGAACTGTCGGCCGTGTTGCCGTCGAGCCGGGCGACCAGGTTGCAGGTGGGTCGCTGCTCGCCGAGATCGCTACCTGACGGCCCATTGCCGCCGGGCAGATTCGGTGGGAAGATTCCAGGGCGGCCCGCCGTCTTGTTGGCGGTATACCACGAAAAGGAGGATCCCATGGGTGAAGAGCGCGAGCAGCGACCGAAGAAGGAGACCGAGGAGCCCGAGGTCGAGGCGCACAAGTTCGGCAAGAAGGCGAACGAGGAGCCTGGGGCCGAGAGCGACGACGACACCCCGGACGTCGAGGCGCACAAGTTCGGCAAGAAGTAGAGCGTTCCCGGCTCCAGCGAGGCCCGATCAGCACCCCTGGTCGGGCCTCTTCCGTGGTCCGGGAAGATTGTCGCCGCCCCACCCGTCTTGCTGCCATGGACGCGACGACGACCGGATCCACGGACTGGCGCACGGCGCGGGCGCGACTCCGTCCGGAGGTCGTTCGCGAAGCCCGTCGCAACCGCCTCGCCATCGCCTCCGGCGAAAGCCGTGAGGAAGAGCGTCGAACGCTGCTCGCGTCTCTCTGGCGGCAGCGCACCCTTGGTCGCCCCCTGGCGACCCTCCCGTAGCCCCCTCTCGGGAGGCACGAGCGCCGGCCGGAACGTCGCGGGCCGGCTTTCGTGTGCCCGACGTCTAGTACTCCCTTCCAGAAGCACTAGTTTCGGCGCGGAGGAAGAAACCACCGGCCTGCTCCGTCCAGTGGTCAGAGCAACGGAGAGGAGCGAGAGCGATGACCTCGACCCACATGTTCCATCAGGAGATCGCACGGCAGCGGCACACGGAGCTCCGCCGGCATGCCGAGATCGCCCGGCTCGCGAAGGATGTGAAGCGCGACCGCAACGGCATCGTTCTCGCGACTCCGCGCAGGCTGCGCGGTCTCTTCCGGCGCGGCTCGGCCGCCCCGCAGATGCTCCGTCCGATCTCTTAGCCCCGTAGCACCTCCTCGAGTGCCGCGAGGAGACGAAGGCCCGCGTCCCGGCGCGGGCCTTCGAGCGTCTGGAGCCGCTCCGCGATCCGCGCCACGACGGCGACTTCCTCGCCCCCGTCCTCCATCACCGAGCGCGCCGTTCTCGCACGTTGCAGCAGGTCGAGGGCGATCGCGGCCTGGCCGGCGAAGAGGCCCAGGAGATCCATCTCGGCGAGCGTGAACCGCGAGCGCTGGGGGCGATCGAGCACCTCGAGGACGCCGAGCGAGCGCTCCTCGAGAAGCAACGGCACCGCCATCAGCCCCTTCGGGACGAATCCCGTGGACTCGGCAGCCTCGCGGCCGAATCGCGGATCCCGCCCGACGTCCTCGATCACGAGCGGCTGGCGGCTCGAGACGACCCACCCGGCGATCCCTGTTCCTGACGGAAGCCGCATGCCGACGAGCGTCTCCTCGCCCTCGCCGGCCACCGCCTCGAAGACGAGCTCGTCGGTCGCCTCGTCGAGCAGGAAGATCGACGAGGCTTTCGCGGCGAAGATCGCGCGGGCGGTCTCGACGATCGAGCGCAGAAGCGCGCGGTAGGACTCCTCGGCGCCGAGAACGCCGGCCGCGACGGCGGCGCGGAGATCCTGGTCGGTCATCGGTTCACCTCCACATTCGTCGAGACGAGCCGCAGCACGCTCTTCACCTCGAACGGCTGGAGTCCCGGATGCTTGCTGAGAATGAGCGCGCACAACCCCGCGACGTGGGGTGTCGCGAAGCTGTTCCCCGTAACGCGAAGCGTCCCGCCACCGATCCACGGAACTTCCAGCTCGAGACCGCGGGCGAAGAGCTCGACGGGTGGTTCGGGATTCGAGAACACCTCGTACGGATCGGCGCTCTCGTGGCTTCCGACCGAGACGACCGACGCGAAGCGCCACGGGTAGCTCTTCACGGGCATGTTGTGCGCCGACGCGACGAGGATCGTGCGATCGAAGTACGCCCTGTCGGCGAGCTCGTGGAGCGTCGACACGAACTGGCTCTTCGTGGTAGACAGGCTCATGTTGATCACGTCGTATCCCTGCTCGACCGCCCAGCGGAGCCCTGCCAGGAGCACCGGGCCGCTGCCCGTGTAGCCGGCGCCGAGCACGCGCACGCTGACGAGGGCGCATTCCGGGGCGAGCGACCGAATGATCCCGGCACAGGCAGTTCCGTGACCACAGAGATCGCCTTCGCCGTCCTCCTCGGCGAGCACGCTCTCGTCCTCTGCGACCGAAATCGCGACCGCGCGATCGACTCGCCCGACGAGTGGATGCCCCGTCTCGACGCCGGAGTCGAGGATGCAGACCGTCACCCCCGCGCCCGTCGAGCTCCCCCAAGCCCACTCACGCGTCACCCGGTCGGGCCAACCCTCGGGTGCGGCGATCCGCTCGACCGCGTCTGCCGGGAGGCTCCACGCTGGAAGCTCTTCCGGCTCGTCGCTCTCGGGCTCGGACACCGGCGGCATCTTACGGGTACCCGGCGCTTCAATTTCCGCCGCGAAGCTGGAATGCTCCTCCGCGTGAAGCGCATCAGAGCACGGATCACCGAGTCCGCCTCGGCGTTCCAGGACGTCTTCCGAAACCGGGATCTGCGCCGGCTTCAGCTCGCGTTCATCGGCTCCGAGCTCGGCCTTTGGGCCGCCACGGTCGCACTTGCGGTTGTCGCGTTCGACGCCGCCGGAGCGGCGGGGGTGGCCCTGCTCGCGCTCGTCCGGCAGCTTCCCGCCGCCGTCGTCGCACCGTTCGCGAGCATCCTCGGCGATCGGTATGACCGCGTCCGAGTGATGCTCGCATCGAACCTCGTTCGAGCAGCGGCAACGGCGGTCGCGGCCGTCGCCGCCTTCGCGGATGCCCCGATCGGCGTGATCTTCGGGGCGGCGGCATGTTCCTCGGTTGCCGCGACCGCGTTCCACCCTGCAGAGGCGGCGCTGCTCCCGAAGCTCGCGCGAACCCCGGCGGAGCTGACCGCCGCGAACGTTGCATCGAGCACGATCGAGAGCGTGATGGCTTTCGTCGGCCCGGCCATCGGCGGCGTTCTCATCGCGGTCTCCGAGCCGTGGGTCGCGTTCTCGGTATGTGTCGCCACGTTCCTCTGGTCGGCGCTCCTCGTCTCCCGCGTCCGCTCCGCACCGGTCGATGGCGAGGTCGACCGTGATGACGAGCAGACGGCGGAAGGATGGCTTCGCACCGCGACGGCCGGCTTCCGCACCATCGCCATCGACGGGAAGCTCCGCGTCCTGGTCGGGTTGTTCTGCTCGCAGACGCTCGTCGCCGGGGCACTGGACGTGCTCGTGGTCGTGCTCGCCCTCGAGGTGCTCGACATCGGCAACGCGGGCTACGGGTCGCTCCTGGCCGCGCTCGGCGTTGGGGGCCTGATCGGCGCCGGCGCCGCGGCCGGGCTCGTGGGGCAGCGACGCCTCGCGGCCGCGTTCGGAATCGGCATCGTCTTCTGGGGTGCCCCGATCGCGCTCCTCGCGCTCTGGACCGACCGAACCGTCGCGTTGGTGCTCCTCGGCGTCGTCGGGATCGCCAACACGGTCGTCGACGTCGCCGGGTACACCATTCTGCAGCGCGCTGTCCCGGATGAGGTCCTGGCCCGCGTCTTCGGCGTGCTCGAGAGCCTGATCTACGCCACGCTGCTTCTGGGCGCGGTCATCGCAGCGGCCATCGGTGAGGGAGCCGGCGCCACCGCGGCACTCGTCGCGTGCGGTCTCCTCCTTCCGATCCTCGTCGTCCTGAC
>JBBQXH010000019.1:0-14523 GCA_038209835.1 Gaiellales bacterium
TCCTGCGTCGGATCGCTGCGTTCTTCCGTGACGAGTCGTGCGGCCAGTGCGTGCCCTGCCGGGTCGGAACTGTTCGACAGGAGGAGTCGCTCGCTCGCCTCATCAGCGGCAGGACGCGCGGCGGAGTCGAGTCGGAGCTCACGCTGATCGCGGAGATGGGGCAGTGCATGCGCGATGCCTCGATCTGCGGTCTCGGCCAGACGGCGTCGAGCGCGATCGAATCGGCCATCGAGCGCCTCGGCGTCTTCAACGGGAACGGGAGGCCACGTGAGACGTAGATGGTCAACCCCCAAAGCTCCCGCGTTCCTCGGCGAGGGACGCGGGTGAGCGGGAACGGGCTGCTGGCGCCGCGCCGCATGGTCGAGCTCGAGGTCGACGGCCAGGCGGTGCGCGTCTTCGAGGGCTCGACGATCCTCGACGCGTGCAAGGAGGTCGGGGTCGAGACCCCGGTGCTCTGCTACGGGGAGACCCTGCGTCCCGCGAACGTGTGCCGAGTCTGCGTCGTCGAGCTCGAGGGTGCTCGCGTCCTCGCCCCCGCATGTTCCCGGAAGGTCGAGCCGGGGATGAAGGTGAAGACCGACTCAGAGCGGGTCAGGCACAGCCGCCGGCTTGTCCTCGAGTTTCTCGACTCCTCCGTCGACCTCTCGGAGACCACGTCGGCGGCCGGGTACCTCGAGCGCTACGGTGCCGATTCCGCTCGCTACGGGCCGCCCGCTCCGCCCGATCCGCTTCGCGATCGCAAGCGCACCGGGCACCACGAGGAGCCCGACGGACAGACGGCGGCGACGGTGTACGCGCCCGTCAAGGTCGACAACGAGCTCTACGTGCGCGACTACTCGAAATGCATCCTCTGTTACAAGTGCGTCGACGCGTGCGGTGAGCAGTACCAGAACACGTTCGCGATCGGCGTCGCTGGCCGGGGGTTCGACGCCCGGATCTCGACCGAGTACGTCGTCGAGCTGCCCGAGTCAGCATGCGTCTACTGCGGAAACTGCATCGCCGTCTGCCCGACAGGCGCGCTCAAGTTCAAGAGCGAGCACGACATGCGGGCGGCGGGCGAGTGGGACGAGTCCCGCCAGACGACGACCGACACGATCTGTCCGTTCTGCGGCGTCGGCTGCACGCTCACCCTGCACGTCCAAGAGGGCGAGATCGTCACGGTCTCGTCGCCGGACGATCACGACATCACCCGCGGGAACCTCTGCATCAAGGGGCGGTTCGGCTTCCAGCACGTCCAGGCGCGAGACCCTTAGCGGCTACCCTCACCTCTATGAGCACGACCGAGCGCCCAGCGGCCCGAGGCACCGTCGGGACGACGCGCGTCACCGTTGTCGAGAACGGCGAAGCCGTGTCGCGCCGCGACAAGCTCGCCACCGAGGAGCCGTTCGAGATCCGCGCCGCCGGTCCGGGCCAGAGCCCGGTGAGTATCGCGGTCACCATGCGCACCCCCGGAGCCGACATGGAGCTGGCCGCAGGGTTTCTCTTCACCGAGGGGCTCATCTCATCGCGCGAGGAGATCGACCGGATCCGCTATTGCGGCCTCGAGGCGGGTGAAGAGCAGGACTACAACATCGTCACTGTCCACTTGCGGCGAGCGTTCGACCCGGGGTTGCTGCAGCGGAACTTCTACGCGACGTCGAGTTGCGGTGTGTGCGGGAAGGCCTCGATCGACCAGGTCGAGGTTCGATGCGAGCCCGTGTCCGAGGGCCCGCTCGTCGAACGTTCCGTCATCGAGCAGCTCGTCGGCCGGTTGCGTACGACCCAGCGCGTGTTCGATCAGACGGGCGGACTGCACGCGGCCGGTCTCTTCCAGCCCGACGGCACGCTCGTCGTCTCGCGCGAGGACGTGGGAAGGCACAACGCGATGGACAAGCTGGTCGGGCACGAGTTTCTGGGCGGGCGGGTGCCGGCGGCCGGCCGCATTGTCGTCGTTTCCGGACGCGCCAGCTTCGAGCTCGTGCAGAAGGCGGCGGTGGCGGGAATCCCCGTCTTCTGTGCCGTCTCCGCACCGTCCACCCTGGCGTTGGATGCGGCGCGACGACTCGGTTTGACGCTCATCGGCTTCCTTCGGGAGGATCGGTTCACGATCTATAGTTATCCGGAGCGCATCAACGTGCAGCCGCCGCCGTGACCGCGGCCTGCGGGCCGCTCTCCGGCCGAAATCGGCCAGCCTCGGCCGGCAACGATTCGGCCTAGAGCGCCGGGTCGCCGTAGGAGTGCCATCTCTCGACCGCTGCGATCACGGTCACGGCGTGCCAATCCCGTTCCTCGTAGGGCTTCCCCTCATAGGCCATCGAGAGGCGGTCGACATCCACGAAGCCGGGATCGTCGCGGATCTCGACGACCTTGCCGAGCAAGGAGACGTGGGTGTACATGTCGTTGCCGAAGACGGTCAGCGCGACCCGAGGATCGTTCCGGACGTTGCGGATCCGGCGTCCGTCGGCATCCATGCTGAGCAGCAGGTGCCCATCTGACCACTCATACCAGGTCGCCGTGGTGACCGGAGAGCCGCCGAGAGTGATCGTCGCCACGACGGCCGCTCTCGGCTTCTTCAGGAACGGCTCGATCTCGGATGGGACAGGTGCGGGCGGCATCTAGCGGGACGATTCTACGTCTCGGTATCCGGGGCATCGGAGCGTTTCGTCGCCTGCCGGTATGCGGCGGGGTCGTTTACGTCGACGAGGGAACGGAGCTCCGGGTCAGAATTCGCCAGCTCCGGGTCCGCGAGGAGTTCCGCCGCGTCGAGGTAGCGGGTGCGGACGCGTTCGGCGAGCAGCGACGCGCGGAACCTGCCGGCGGCGAGCAGCGCCTCTGCCTCGGGGAGAACGCTGACGCGGTAGACGCCGGAGAGTGGATAGACGCGGCCGCCGGCCGTCGGGAGGACTGCGTCGATCGACCGATCAAGCTCGGTGACGATCCGCCGGACGAAAGAAACCTGGAGAAAGGGCACGTCGGTCGAGGAGACAAACGCCGCCTCTGCACGGCCGGTGAGTGCGCGGAAGCCCGCGGCGATGCCTTCGAGCGGCCCGCGCCCCTCTGCGGCATCGATCGCGATCTCGACCCCGGCGATCGCCGGGAGCTTCTGTCCCGGTGCGCAGACGACGATTACCGGCCCTTCGACCGAGGCCGTGATGATTTCCACGACGTGCTCGACGAGCGTCCGCCCGTGCCAGTCGAGCGTGGCCTTGGGGCGCCCCATTCGCTCCGAGCGGCCGCCCGCCAACACGATTCCAGCGATCGGCTGCACGGATCGATGGTAGCCCTCTGCGATCGTTCGGACGTGCCGCTCGCCCTGGTCACAGGTGCCTCCAGCGGAATCGGGCTCGAGTTCGCCCGCATCTTGGCCCGAGAGGGCTACGACCTCGTCCTGGTCGCACGAAGCGGGGGCCGGCTCTCCGACCTCGCCGAGCAGCAGCGTAGTGCGCACGGCGTCACGACGAAGATCCTGCCGAAGGATCTCTCTGATCCCGCTGCGCCTGCAAGCATCGCCGCGAAGCTCGAGGCTGACGGTCTCAAGGTCGACGTGCTCGTCAACAACGCCGGCTTTGCCGACTATGCGCCGTTCGCCGAGTGCGATCTCCAGAAGCAGCTCGAGATGATCCAGGTCAACGTCGTTGCGCTCACGGCCCTGACCCGGCTCCTCCTCCCGAGCATGGTGGCTCGAGGGCGTGGTCGCATCCTGAACGTGGCTTCAACAGCTGCGTTCCAGCCCGGCCCGCTCATGTCGGTCTACTACGCGACGAAGGCGTACGTCCTCTCATTCTCGGAGGCGATTGCGAACGAGCTGAAGGGAAGCGGGGTGACGGTGACCGCGCTCTGTCCCGGGGCGACAAGCTCGGGCTTCCAAGATCGCGCTGCGATGCAGGAGTCGAAGCTCGTCCAGGGCGGCTTGATGACCTCCGTAGAGGTCGCCGAGGCCGGCTACCGGGCCATGATCCGCGGCAAGGCGGTGGAGATCCCGGGTTTCAGGCACAAGACCCTCGCCCTCCTGCCCCGCTTTCTCCCGCGCAGCGTGTCAACGTCGGTCGTGCGCGGTTCCAAGACCCGGTCTGATAGGGGTCAGGTCTTCCATGTTCCATTGCTGGAATATTGGAAGACCGCCCATGTTCCCCGAATGGAACATGGAAGACCTGACCCCGTTTCAGGCGACGCGAGGGAGCGCGGCGAGGCCGTGGCGGGCGAGCACGCGCTCGCGCTCTGCGCCCGTTCCCACGAGGCTGACGTCGACCCCGAGCTGCTCCTCGACGAACTCGACGTAGCGGTTCGCGGCGACTGGGAGATCGCCGGCCTCTGTGAGGGAATCGAGCGGCTCGAGCCAGCCCGAAAGCGTCTCGTAGACCGGTTTCGCATGGTGGAAGTCGCTCTGATGCGCGGGGAAGTCCACCGTCTCCGAGCCGTCCGGTAGCCAGTAACGGACACAGACGGGGATCTCCGCGAACGCTGACAAGACGTCGAGCTTCGTGAGCGCGAGGGAGGTGAGCCCGTTGATGCGAACGGCGAAGCGCAGCGCCGGCAGGTCGAGCCAGCCGCACCGTCGCTCCCGGCCGGTCGTCGTGCCGTACTCCCCACCCAGCTCGCGAAGGCGCTTCTGATCGCTGCCGCGGATCTCGGTCGGAAATGGGCCCTCACCGACTCGCGTCACGTACGCCTTCGCGACACCGAGGACCTCGTCGATCCGTGTCGGCCCAATCCCTACCCCGGTCGCCGCACCACCCGCGATCGGGTTCGACGACGTGACGAAGGGGTACGTGCCGTGATCAACGTCGAGCAGGGATCCCTGGCCGCCTTCGAGCAACACCCGTCGATCCTCGCGGAGCGCCTGGTCGACGAGGAGCGAGGTGTCGGCGACGTGGGGGCGCAGGCGCTCCGCCCACCCCTCTGATCGCTCAGCGACGTCATCCAGATCGAGTGGTGGAGCCCCGTAAACCCGCTCCAGCCAGACGTTCTTCTCGGCGAGGGCGATCTCGATCTTCTGTCGCAGGATCTTCCCGTCCAGTAGGTCTTGAACGCGGATCCCAAGGCGGGCGTACTTGTCGGCGTACGTCGGCCCAATCCCACGGCGGGTCGTACCGATCTGGAGCGTTCCGAGCCGGCGCTCGCTCGCCTGGTCGAGGGCGATATGCCACGGCATGACGAGGTGCGCGTTCCCCGAGATGCGGATCGCGTCGGTCGAGACCCCTCTCGCATCGAGACCGTCGATCTCGCGGATGAAGACCTCGGGGTCGATCACGCATCCGGCGCCGAGGATGCAGAGCGTGCCGGGATAGAGGATTCCCGACGGGATGTGGTGGAGCTTGTACGTCTGTCCGTTCGCGATGATGGTGTGGCCGGCGTTCGGCCCACCCTGATAGCGGCAGACGACGTCCGAGTGGCTGGCGAGCAGATCGACGATCTTGCCCTTCCCCTCGTCGCCCCACTGCGCTCCGACGATGACGGTCGCGGGCATGCGCGGTCTATCTTAGAGGGCGCATGAGATCTAGAGGGCGGCGAGATCCGCGAACTTCGCGTACCGCTTCAGGAAGGAGAGCTTGACCGTGTCAGTCGGGCCGTTGCGGTGCTTGGCGAGGATGATCTCTGCGAGGCCTTGCGAGTCGGACTCGTCGTTGTAGTAATCGTCGCGGTAGAGGAAGGCGACGAGGTCTGCATCCTGCTCGATCGATCCTGACTCGCGCAGATCGGAGAGGATCGGCCGCTTGTCATGACGCTGCTCGACGGCGCGCGAGAGCTGGGACATCGCGACGATCGGGATATCGAGATCCCGGGCCAGCAGCTTGAGGTTTCGCGAGATCTGCGATACCTCCTGGACACGGTTCTCGGACGTCGTTCCGGAGGTCATCAACTGTAGGTAGTCGACGACGATTAGACCGAGCTCCGGATGCTTCGACTTGAGGCGCCGCGCCTTGGATCGGATCTCCATCATCGTGACGGATCCGGTGTCATCGACGAAGATCGGCGCCTTCGCGAGCTTGTCGCAGGCAGCCGTCAGTCGCGGCCAGTCCTCCGGCGCCAGGCGTCCGCTGCGGAGCCGCTGCGACTCGACCTTCGCCTCGCTGCACATCAGTCGTTGGGTGACCTCGGCCTTCGACATCTCGAGCGTGAAGATCGCGACCGGCGTCCCGTGACGAACCCCGATGTTGGCGGCGACGCACAGGCTGAATGCCGACTTCCCCATGCTCGGTCGGGCCGCGACGATGACCAGGTTCCCGCGCTGGAACCCAGACGTGAGCCGGTCGAAGTCACGGAAACCCGACGGCAGACCCGTCACGTCCGCGCCGGACTCGTACAGTGCCGTGATCCGCTCGAAGCTCTCCTTCAGGAGCGACTCGATATGCGCGAAGTCACCGCTGACACGCTGCTGTGAGAGGCTGAAGATGATCTGCTCGGCCCGGTCGACGAGCTCCGTGGCGTCGCCGACTCCGTCCCAGCCGAGGCCCGAGATCTCGCCTCCCGCCCGAATCAGGCCGCGCAGCGTCGCGGCTTCTCGGATGATGCGTGCGTAATGCCCTGCGTTGGCCGTAGTCGGAACGAGAGCGGCGAGCTCGTGGACACGGGACCGTCCTCCGACGCCGTCGAGCTCCCCTCGCTCCTCGAGCTCGTCGACGAGGGTGATTGCGTCGACCGGCTCGCCCTTCGCGTAGAGCGTCAGCCCCGCCCGATACATCCTGGCGTGACTCTCGCGATAGAAGTCCCGGTCATCGAGGATCTCGCTGACGGCCGCGATCGCCCCGGGGGAGAGCATCATCGCGCCGAGGACGGACTCCTCGGCGTCGAGACTCTGGGGCGGAACCGGTGCGGCCTGGACTGCTTGAGCCATGTCAGTACGGGCGAGCCAACCATTCCGAGCCTGTGTCTGCAACGTGTGTTGATTGTCCTCTCTCCACAGCTGGGGGATGTCGAAAACAGCCCCCTGAGCGGCGAAAAGAACACATGTTCCCAGAGCCGTCGGACGGTGCGTCCCCAGGGTAGCCCGGCGATCTGTGGGGGGGTTCGTCCGCACAGAGCGGGAACTTCGTCCAGTGTCCACAGGGGTGTGCGTCGCCCTGCACAGGCGTGTCCCGGGCGTCCGGGACACCACGCCGAAGAAGCGGACGGTCGCCGGCTCCCTACGGGGCGCTACGTGTTCTGTCTAGCCGGGCAGGTTCACTCGGCCTGCGGGCTCTCGCCCTCGTCCGTCGGCTCGGCACCGACTGCGACGCCGGCGTCCGCCGGCTCTGCGGCGACCGCGATGATCTCGTCCGCGGCCTCCTCGACCGGCTCGTCCTCGGGGAGCTCGCCGCCCTCGGGGACGACGAGGGTCTTGACCTCGACGCGGACATCCTGGAAGACGTCGATCGGGATCTCGTAGCGCCCGACTCGCTTGATGGGCTCGGCGAGGTCGATCTTCCGCCTGTCGACCCTGATCTTCCGTACGCGCCAGAGCTCGTCGGCGACATCGGTCGGCGTGATCGATCCGAACAGAACTCCCTGAGTGCCCGCCTTCACTTCGAAGCGCAGAACGGTCTTCGTCAGCGTGTCGGCAATCGCCTCAGCCTGCTCGAAGCTCCGCGCCTCGTGGCGGGCGCGTTCCGCGTCGCGGCGCTGGATCTCCGCCACGAGAGACGGGGTCGCGGGCTCCGCGAGCTTCCGCGGTTGCAGGTAGTTGCGCATGTACCCGCGCGAGACGGACACGACCTCACCTCGGAGGCCGACGTTCTCGACGTCGGTGAGCAGCACGATCTCCACGATCAGGCTCCGACGTAGGGCAGCAGCGCCATCTCGCGCGCCCGCTTCACCGCGACGGCGATTTGATCCTGGTGGCGCCGGCAGGCGCCGGTGATCCTCCGCGACCGGATCTTGCCCTTCTCGGACGCGAACCGCCGAAGCTGGTTGTAGTTCTTGTAGTCGACCTCTTCGATCTTCTCCTTGCAGAAGTAGCAGCTCTTTCGCCGGGTCGGGCCGGACGCGGGGCCGCCCTTGCGCTTGCGGTTGGCCGATCTGTCTCGGTCTTTTTCCACTGTCGTCTCTCCTAGAACGGGATGTCGTCGTCGGATACGTTCGGGCCGAAATCGGTCGTGTCACGGCTTTGAGGAGCCTGTGCGCCCTGAGCGGCGTACGGTCCTGGCGACCCGCCACCCCCGTCGGGGTCGCGGCTGTCGAGGAACTGGATGTCGAAGGCGATGATCTCGACCTTCGACCGCTTGCCTTCGGGTGTCTCCCACGATGACCAGTCGAGCCTGCCATCGATCCCGATTCGCTTTCCCTTGGCAAGGTGCGGTGCAAGTGCCTCGGCCCGCGGACCGAAGAGCTTCACGTCGAAGAAGTTCGGCTTGTCAGACCAGTTGCCCATCTCGTCCTTCTGGCGGCCGTTGACGGCCATTCCCATCTGGAGCACGGGAGAGCCAGATGGTAGATGGCGGACCTCCGGATCTCTGGTCAGCCTTCCGACGAGAACTACGCGGTTGATATCGCCTGCCATCGCTAGCTCCTCTCTACGAACATGTGTTCGTATCTTACTCCGCCGCCGGGACGGAGGCCGGTGGGGGCGCTTTCGTTCCGGATCCCTTCGGCCGCCGGACGGCCATGTGCCGGATCGCGCCGTCCGTGATGCGCAGAACCCGGGTCAGCTCGTCGAGTGCCGCCGGGTCGCAGTCGAACGTGAACAGGAAGTAGTTGGCCTCACCCTTGTGGTCGATCTCGTACGCGAGCTTTCGCCGGCCCCACGGCTCGCTGCCGTGCCATTCCCCACCGGCGTTCGACACGATCTCACGCGAGCGATCGACAATTTCCGCCTGACGCTCGTCGGGCAGCTCGGGGTCGAGCATGAGCAGTACCTCGTATGGGTTCATGTTCCCGATCTTCTCCTTCCCTCGGTCTGAAACGGCCTCACCGCATCGGCGCCGATCGGGAACGGCCGGCACCCGGGCGAGGCAGGAAGTTCCGCGAGTATAGCGGCGCCTTGCCACTTGCCCGCCGACCGGTCGGCATGGAAGAGTGCCGGAAGTGAAACGAGTTCTCGCGCTCCTCGTTGCCCTTGGCGGTCTCGGCCTACTGATCGGAAAGCTTCGGCACCGTGGATCCGTCGAGCCCGCCCCGGCTCTGGATCCGAGAGCGGAAGAGCTCCGTCGCAGGATCGCCGAGACCCGGATCGCGACCCCGCCGCCTGAGGACTCGGCGTCGGCGACGACCGACCCGGCGCCCGATGCGGGCGACGTGGCCGCGGCGCGACGGCGGGTCTACGAGCAGGGGCGAGCCGCCGTGGACGAGATGCGCCGGGCGGGCGGAGACGCGACCGGTCAGTCTTCGTCGTAGAAGCCGATCGAGCGAAGCCGGATCTGCCAGAACCGCATCGCTTCGGCGTAGAACGCATCAGCCTCGACGCCGTACCCGGAGATGATCTGGGCGTCCATGTCGTCTGCCAGGGCCGTCTCGAGGAGCCCTGACGACAGCCCGGCGAAGTACTCGACGAAGTCGGTGATCACGTCCATCGCGTGGGTGCGATCTTCGTTCATCCGTCGCCGGCAGTAGGAGACGCCGAAGCCGATATGCCGTGCCTCGTCCCGGGAGACGAGCCGCTGGCCGGTGAGCAGACCCGGGAACTCGCCGAACTGCTCGTACTGGCCTGCAGCAAGCGTCTGGGCCGTTCGGGCGACGACGCCCTCCGCGAGCAGGTGGTACGCGCAGACTGCCCGCAGGAAGACATCGGGGTCGTCCGAGGTCACGAGCGGCGTCACCTGGCTGTCGAGCGCGTCGTAGAGCGTCGAGGCGATCACGTCGAGCCGCGCATCCGCCATCGCGCGCGCTTCCTCGAACGCCGTGATGCCGAACACCTCGGAGAACACCCGAAGAACAGCCTGCATGTGGCGGTACTCGTCCGCGATCTGGGTCGCGAGGACGAGCTGCGTCTCGTAGTCCGGCGCCCGCAGGAGAAACGGGGCGAGAACCGTCGCGACCTTGAACTCCGCGTGAAATCGATGCGCGAAGATCCAGCGGAATCCCTCGCGATGCTCCTCGTCGAGGGCGAGGAAGCTCTCGCGGTCGCGCGAGAAATCGATCGCGAGCGGAGACCACTGGTTTCGATCCCAGTGCTCGTACAGTGCCTTGAAGGGGCGGGCACGCTGCTCGAGATCTTCCTCCTCAGCCGCGGTCGCGGCGGGGTCGATGAGCTGCTCGTTGGGTGTCACGAGCTTGATGCTAGTCGCTCCGGCGGTCGCGTCGGGTGGGATGGCGCAGGGTCAGGGGCGGAACTGCGCTGGCGCGCGACCTGCCCCGGCTACGCTTCGCGGGTGCCGTACTTCATCTGCCCGAACTGCAAGCGCCGCGTGATCGACTCCGATCGCCGCGAGGGGCTGAGCCACCAGCCGGTCGGCTGCTCGGCCTGCGGCTTCGGGTTCCTGTTCGAGCTGCTCGAGGACTACTACCCGGGCCCGAACACCGGGTTCGTCGTCTGCGACGCCGAGCTGCGGATCCTCGCGGTCGGGCGCGGCATTCTCGAGCTCACCGGGTACCGGGAAAAGGATCTCCTCGGTGAGCGTCTCGCCGATGCGTTCGGGATGCAGGTGGTGAACGGGGACGATCCGGCCGCCCTGGCCATCGAGTGGGGAGTGAGGCGGCTCGACCAGCCGCTGACCATCTCGATGAACTCGGGAACGGAGCGGGCGGTCATCGCCGACTTCTTCCCGGCGTACGACGAGGATGGCGGGCTCCTCGTCGCGCTCTCCCCGCGGACGTAGCAGCCGCTCACATCAAGCCTCTAGGCCCGGGAGCCCGTCGAGGCTCGCACGGTTCTTCTCGCGGCGGTAGGCGACTGAGTCCTTGTCGGGCTTCGCCCAGTAGCGATCGAGCACGTCCCGGTCGCTGCGGTAGTCGAGGAGCGGAACCGCGTAGCCGCACGAGGTTCCCACCCGCTCGACGTCGATACTGACGACGGCGCGGGAGTAGTCCCGGGGCGGGAAGAGCTGCGAGAGCTCGTCGAACTCGGGCTCGCCGCGCTCGAACACGGTGCCGCGCCCGTGGAGGCGGACGATTCTCGCCGGCCCGTCGAACGCGCAGAACATGACGCAGATGCGGGCGTTCTCGCGAACATGAGCGATCGTCTCGACGCCGCTTCCCGTGAGATCGAGGTAGGCGACGGTGGTGGGGTCGAGGATGCGGAAGCTGTCGAGGCCCTTTGGTGAGACGTTGACGAGGCCGTCGGCGCTGCTCGGGGCGGTCGCGACGAAGAACACATGCTGGCTCTCGATGAAGTCGGCGATCCGGTCGTCGATCTCGTCGAACACCTCGGCCACGACCGCGAGTCTACTGCGCCGGCGTCAGAAGCCGCTCACCCTCGCGGACGACCGCAGTTGCCTCGACGCCTCGGTAAAAGGCGAGCGCGAGCTCGAGTTGCTCGGCCGCTTCGTCAACACGCCCAGCGGCCCCGAGGTCGACCGCCGCCCGAAGGCGTGCGAGCGCCTCCTCCGGCCGCGCCCCGATCCCGGCGAGTATGGCCGCGGCAGCGAGCGCATCCCCCGTGACGAGCGCCTTCGCGGCCAGGAGCCAGGGGGTTTGCTTCGCGACCGACGTGGTTGCCTCGAGCAGATCGGGTCCTCGCCTGAGGTCGACCAGCACGGCACCGAGGTCGACGATCCACAGGTACGCGACGGGTGTCTTCTGGGATGCGCGAACGAGCTCGAGCAACTCGTCCGTCGCCGCCATCGCCTCCGCTCGCCTGCCGGCTGCGAGGAGGGCCTGCGCCTGAAATGCGAGCGGCGGATAAAGAGCCTGCGGGTCCTTCGCCTGGCGCCCGAACTCGAGAGCCCTCGCGGCGTCGTCGATGGCCCCGGGGCCGTCGCCGCGGGCAAGACGAATCCGGCCGCGAACCACGCGGCAGTACGCCTCCATGTAGTGGGGGTTCCCGAGCTCCGATTCGCGGATGAACTCCTCGGCGAGGGAGGACGCATCGTCCCAGCGACCCGTCCAGTAGAGCTCGCCACAGCGCTCTGCGCGCAGCCAGCGAAGGCTTCGGGCATCGCCGAACCGCTCGGACGCCGCCTTCGCGAGCTCGCGGAGCTCGATCGCGCGGGAGAGGTCGCCGAGATCCATCACCGTGTCGGCCAGGTTGACGTATCCGGTGATCGACTCGGGAGAATTGAGCTCGACGGCGGCTTCGATTCCCTGCTCGAAGTCGACGAGCCCCTGAAGGTCTCCGAGCTCGATCCTCGCGTCGCCGATCGACATGCGCGTAATCGCCTTCAGCTCGTCCAGGCCGAGCGAATCCGCCATCTTGGCCGCCTCCGTGGCAACGGTCACGGCCTCGGAGCTCCGCGCGGCGACGACCAGGCCGCGGGCGAGCGAGCTGAGCACCCAGGCCTTCGAGGGTGACGGAGGGGTGTCGTGCAAGAGCTCGCGCGCCGTCGCGTAATGCTCGTTCGATCCACGGCCGTCACCCTCACGGAACGCAAGCCGGCCGAGCATGATCTCGGCCTCGGCGGCCGTTGCGCGGTCTCCGGAGGCGAGGAGGGCGTCACGAGCCTCGGTCAGCGGCTTCACTCCGGCCTCCTCGGCATAGTAAACGGCCTTGCTGTGGCGGAACAGCATCGCCGGCCACTCGGGATCGTCCTTCGGCCAGAGCTCGAGCGCTTCCGCGTAGAAGCGCGCCGCGGCCTGATAGCCCTTCAGCGCGGTCGCCCGATCTCCCGCCTCGGCCAGGGCAACGCGGGCCCGCTCTCCGAGCCCGAGGGTGGGATTACCCGACGCGCGGGCGTAGTCGAGGGCCTGCTGGTAGTGGTAGGCGCACGTCTCCGCGTGATCCTCGGGGCGACCGAGCGACTCGATCCACTCGGCAGCCTGCCGGTGCTTCTCGGCCCGCCCGGGCCGCGGGATACGACCGTAGGCGACGTCGCGAACGAGCAGGTGCCGGAACGCGTACTCGGTCTCCCGCTCGACCGTCGAGCGTCGCTGCCGCCTGATGAACTGCTTGCGCTCGAGCGCGCGCAACCGCTCGTCGAGCGTCACGCGCGATCCGCTTCCCAGGTGAGCGACCGCACCGAGCCAGAACACGCGCCCGAGAACCGCCGCATCCTGGAGAACGGCCTTCTCGTCGGGATCGAGCGTGTCGAGTCGCGCCGCGATGATGCCATGAACCGAGGCAGGAACCGCGAGCTCGTCCGCGCCGTCAGCGGCCCGCCGCTCGGCGAGCATCCCGACGAACTCCTCGGCGTAGAGCGGATTTCCGCCGGCCCTGGCGAGGAGCATCGTCGTCAGCTCGCCGGGCAGCACGGCCTGCTCGAGAAGCTCGGCGAGGAGCCGCTCCGTCTCCGCGTCGGAGAGGGGAGAGAGCGAGGCCGTGACGGCGTTCGGCTTACCGCCACCCCAGCCGGATCGCCGGGCGAGCAGCTCCGGGCGAGCCGTGCAGATTACGAGGAGCGGGACGCCGGCCGACCAGTCGACGAGGTAGTCGATGAAGTCGAGGAGCCCCTCGTCCGCCCAGTGCAGATCTTCGAAGACGAGCACGGCCGGGTTCTCCTCCGCGAGCGCCTCGAAGAACCTGCGCCAGGCCGCGAAGTCCTCCGCGAGGTCGCTTCGGCCGCCGTCTGCGCGCGGGAGCCCGACGAGCGGGGCGAGGTGCGCCTCGACCCAGCGGGCCTCGTCCTCGCCCGCAATCAGGTCGTCGACCTCGCGGCGGAGCTTGTCCGCGACATCGTCGGCTGCATCGGTCTCGAGGATGCCCGCCTGGGCTTTGACCATCTCCGCGAGCGGCCAGAACGTAACGCCCTCCCCGTACGGCAGGCAGACGCCGCGTCGCCAGTAGACGAGGTCCGGATCGTCCTCGACCACGGACGAGAGCTCGTGGACGAGGCGGGACTTCCCGATCCCCGGCGGCCCGACCAGCGTCACGAGCTGGGCCGAGTGCTCCCGCCGCGATCGGGCGAACGCGTCGCAGAGGAGCTGCACCTCGTCGACCCGCCCGACCAGCGGGGCGCGGCCCCGGTCGCGGAGGTCTGCACCGATGCGCGAGCGGGCGCCGATCGCCTCCCAGCACAGAATCGGTTCCGCCTTGCCCTTGGCGCGTACGGGCTCAAACGCCTCGTATTCGATCGCCCGTGCCGTGGTGAGATACGTCGCCTCGCCGACGAGGATGCCGTTGGTCGGCGCGGCGGCTTCGAGTCGCGATGCGACGTTGACGAAGTCGGCCACGATCCGCTCGCCCTCTCCGGGAGCGATCTCCGGGCGAAACAGCGCCTCGCCGGTGTTCACGCCGATCCGCACGGCGAGCTGTACGCCTTCGGCTGTCTCCGCCAGCTCGGCCATCGCGTCGCGGATCTCGAGCGCCGCGCGAACCACGCGCTCGGGATCGTCCTCGTTCGCGATCGGTGCACCGAAGATCGCCATCACGGCGTCGCCGATGAACTTCTCGACGGTGCCGCCGAGGTGCTCGACGTGCTGGCGCAAGCGCTCGTGGAACGGTTCGAGGAGCAGCCCCACGTCCTCGGGATCGAGTTCGTCCGCCAGGCTCGTGAAGCCTACGAGGTCGGCGAAGAGCACCGTGACCGTCCGCCGCTCCTC
>JBBQXH010000020.1:0-14316 GCA_038209835.1 Gaiellales bacterium
TCGTCCTCTACATCGTCGAGGGCCTGAACCAACCGCTCTACGTGTCGAGTGCCGTGCTCGCGGTGGTCGCGGTCGGCTACGTCGTGGCGGCGGCCTTCGCCGGGATGCTCGGGGACAGGTTCGGCATCGCCCGGGTAATCCTCGTCTCCTCGGTCGTCTACGGCCTCGGGCTTTCGCTCTCGGTCCTCGCCCACCGGTGGCACTGGTGGTACTACCCACTGGTCTTCCCGGTGGCGATCGCGGGCGGCGCGGTGATGACTCTCGCCTGGGGCCTCCTCTTCAAGCTGATGCCGCCCGACGATCGCGGGGCCGTCTCCGGGCTCGCCATCATGACCAAGGGGGTCGGGCTCCTCGCCGGACCTCTGGTCGTCGGCGCCGTCATCGACATCTTCCATTCCCAGCTTCAGTCGACAGACGGCTATGCGGCGATGTGGCTTGCAGTGGGCATCCCGGTGCTCGCGGTCACGCCGATCGTCGCGCTCCTCGTACGGGCGGAGGCGCGAGTCGCTACGGACAGGGAGACGAGTCCGGTCTCATGAGGCCGAAGCCCCAGAGCTCACCGTCGCGAACGTAGAAGACAGAGTCTGCGCGCTGTCCGAGAAGAACGAGGGCCGAGTAGCCGGAGCAGCTCTCTCGCAGCGCTGCCGGGTACAAACGCGTGACCTGGCTCTCCGCCGCGCCGAGGGTGAGCCCGCGCGACGTCCGCCAGCCCTCGGGCTGCCAAATCGTGAGCACAGTCGAGACGCGTCCTCCCTTGAATGCGACGGCCGCGCCCTGCGGAGCGAACGGCTTGTAATTGAAGTACCAGGTCTCGTGCAGGCAGCTGCGGCAGCGGCCGAATCGCGTCCCCCACGCGCGCTGCACCGACTGCTTGGACATGCCGACGTGGATGCCACCGAGAGCTACGCCGGGAACGAGCACCCCACGCTGAGGCGGCGCAGCAGTCGCGGCAGCGCTGAGCGCGAGTGCGACGACAGCCGCAGTCGCTAGCGCGCGAGCAGTGCGGGTCCCCACGATGCGAGCGGGGAGATGTCGCCGTCGCGGCCGTTGAGGCGGCGGTACCCGAGGGCGTGCTCAGCCTGCATCATCTTGTGGATCTGGGTGGTTCCCTCATAGATGATCGGCGCACGGGCGTTTCGGAAGTACCGCTCGATGCCGTACTCGGCCGAGTATCCGTAGGAGCCGTGCACCTGGATCGCGAGGTTGGCGGCCTTGAACGCCGATTCCGTCGCGTGCCACTTCGCGAGGCTCGTCTCCCGTGTGTTGCGGACGCCCTGATCCTTGAGCCAGGCGGCCTGCATCACGAGGAGCTTCGAGGTCTCGTAGTCGAGCACCATCTCGGAGATCATGTCCTGGACGAACTGGTACTTCCCGATCGCCTGGCCGAACGTCTCGCGCTCGCGTGCGTACTCGACCGAACGCTCTAGACAGGCCCGGATGACGCCGAGGGCGCCGGCGGCGACCGTGAACCTGCCCTGGTCGAGCGAGTACATCGCGATCTCGAATCCCTGGCCTTCCTCGCCGAGCAGGTTCTCCGCCGGCACTTCGAGCTCGTCGAAGAAGAGCTCGCCGGTCGAGCCCGCCCAGATGCCGAGCTTGTGCTCGATATCGCGAGCCGAGTATCCCTTCGTCCCCTTCTCGACGATGAACGCACTGATCCCCTTGTGGCCCGCACCGGGGTCTGTCCGCGCGAACACGAGCGCGTGATCTGCCACCGTCGCATACGAGATCCAGTTCTTCTGACCGTTCAAGAAGTACGCTTCGCCTTCGCGGCGCGCCGTCGAGCCCATCGCCGCCACATCCGACCCCGCACCCGGCTCGGTCAGGCCGAAGCACGCGATCTTCTCACCGCGCGCCTGAGGAGCGAGGTAGCGCTGCTTCTGCTCCTCGGTTCCATAGCGCAGCAGCGACAGCGAGTTCAGGCCGACATGAACCGAGATCAGGGTTCGGAGTGCCGACTCGCCCCGCTCGATCTCCTCGCAGACGAGGCTCTCGCACACGAAATCCATCCCGGCGCCGCCGTATTCCTCGGGGATCACGATCCCGAGGAGACCGAGCTCGGCCATCCCCTCGATTGCCTCCGTATCGAGGCGATGATCGATGTCGTTCTGGATTGCGTTCGGCAGGACGCGCTCGTCGACGAACCGCCGAACCGTGTCCTGAACCTCTCGCTGCTCGTCGCTGAGGGAGAAGTCCACGCGCGTAGTCTACGCAGCGGTGGCTCACTCGCGTCGCGTTGCAGTTTACCCTCTTTTCACGCCGTTTTCACCCCTTCGATTCACCCGTTAGGGGAGGTGGCGCGGTTGGTAGACTCGTGCCTGCATGCGAGCAGACGCCGGGATCTCGGCGGCTCGCACGGCCCGCCCGGATCTCGACGAGCGACGGCGGGCCAAAGCGCGAGCCGCCCGGCTGCGCCGCCTCCTTGTGATCGGCGGCTCCGTTGCCGTGCTCGCGATCGTACTCGGGGTGGGCATCGGCTTTGCCGGCGCGACCGACACGATCCCGAGCGGTGTCACGATCGACGGTGTCGACGTGAGCGGCATGACTGCCGCGCAGGCGAAGGAGACGCTCGAGGCCCGTGCAGCCGACCTCGCGACGACGCCCGTTGTCTTCACGGCGGCCGGCGAGACCTTCGCGATCCGCCCGAAGCGGTTGGGCGTGAAGGTCGATTGGGACGCTGCGATCGCCGATGGGCTGGCGAAGAGCGATGGCTTCATCCTCTTTCGCGGCTTCAACCGTCTCGTCCTGCAGATCCGCGGATACGACGTACATCCCGACGCCGTGGCGCGTCAGCGCCAGATGGACGCGACGCTGGCCCGGTTCGGGAAGGCGGTCGACGAGGCGCCGAGGCAGGCGTCGATCGAGCTTGACGGGCTCGAGCCTGTCATCGTCGGAGCGAAGCCCGGGGTCGTGTTGAATCGCGACCGCGCCGAGGCGGTCATCCGCTCGGCGCTCGCGAGCCTCGAGCGCGATGCGGGCGTGCCCCTTCCCGTCGACACGGCCGAACCAAGCGTTCGCGCCCCGGATCTCGCCCCGGTGGCTGCCCAGGTGCGGACAGCGCTCTCGGCGCCCGTGTCGCTCAGGTACCGGAAGACGACTCTCACGCTCCGCCCGTACCAGTTCGCGAAGTTCCTCGTTCTTCCGGCGAACGGCACGAAGACGCTCGCGATCGGCGGGGATATCACGGATCGCTACTTCGCGAATCTGGCGAAGGGCCTCGATCGCGAACCGCGGAGCGCAGCCTTTGAGCTCGACGGAAGCGGACGCATCCACATCGCGCCATCGGGCGCGGGCCGGGAGCTGAAAGTTGAGCCGAGCGAGGCACGTCTGCTCGCAGCATCGCTCAACCCGACGGCCCGGATCAGTCGGCTCTCCGTGTCGATGACCGCGCCGAGGATCACGACGGAGACGGCCAAGGGGATGGGAATCACGGGCGTCGTGTCGAGCTACACGACGTCGTATGGCGGCGACCCGAACCGCATCCACAACGTTCAGCTCGTCGCGAACTTGATCGACGACCATCTGATCGCGCCCGGCGAGGTCTTCTCCTTCAACGAGACGACGGGCGATCGCAACGCCAGTCAAGGCTTCCTCGAGGCGCCGGTGATCATCAACGGGGAGCTCAAGACGGGTCTCGGCGGTGGGGTGTGCCAGGTCTCGACGACGGTCTTCAACGCCGCGTTCGCGGCGGGCCTCTCGATCGAGGAGCGCACGAACCATGCGCTCTACATCAGTCACTATCCGACAGGGCGCGACGCGACCGTGAACTATCCAGACACCGATCTCAAGTTCACGAACGACACCGGGCACTGGCTCTGGATCCGGACGTTCGTCGACTCGTCGTCGCTGACCGTGAACCTCTACGGGACTCCCGTCGATCGCAAGGTGGACATCGAGACGTCGGATCTCGAGACGGTGGGGGAGATTCCCGTGAAAGAGGTCCCCGATCCCGACAGCTACGTCGGCGAGGAGTGGGTCGAGTTCTCGGGCGAGCCCGCCCGGACGGTGTCGGTACGGCGGATCGTCTACGACGCCAATGGCAAGCTGATGTACGACACGACCTGGGACTCCTCGTACGTGGCCGAGCCGAAGATCGTCCACGTCGGAACGAAGCCCGTTCCGGAAGTGACGGAGCCGGCTCCGGCCGACACGAGTGGGACGACGACCCCTGACGCGACCACGCAGGCGAACACGCAGGGCACGACCGACACGCAACCGCCCGCCCCGTAGGGCCGTCAGCCGAGCGAGGCGAGCGACTCCGAGAGCCAGACCGGCATCCGCGTCGGACGGAGACTCGTAGCGTCCACACATGCGTGCGCGGTCCAGCCCTCGGCGACTACTCCCGACGCTTCGCCAAGGCGCTCGAGCGAGTACTCGAACCGGAACCGCGCTCCACGGGCGTCCGTGGTTCTCGTCCAGATTCGGAGGTGATCGTCGAACCGGCAGCCGACGCGGTAGCGCACGTACGACTCGACAGTGGTCACGTCGATTCCATGCTCCTCGACGAGGCCGCTATAGCCACCGGGGAAGCGCGCGAGGTACGCAATCCGTGCGATCTCGAGCCAGACGAGGTACGCGGAGTTGTGAGCGACCCCCTGGGCATCCGTCTCGTTGAAGCGAACACGCAGGTCGGTCGAGAAGCTGTATCCGTCCACAGTGTCGTCGAGTTCAGCAGGCTGGCTGGTCAGCGAGTTCGAGCCAGCGCTCGAACAGCTGGCGTCCGTGGGCGAGCATCTCCTCCGAGCGGCGCTCGAGATCGTCGATGAGGACCGGGAGCGACCCCGGTCCGAGTACCCGGTCGAGGTAGGCGCCGTACTCGGGAACGTCGGCCCACTCGCGTGCCATGGCGGGTGAGACCTCGAGATGGAACTGGACGCCGTACGCGCATTGGCCGAACCTGAACGCCTGGTTCGGGTACGCCGGAGAGCCGGCGAGGCGAACAGCGCCGTCGGGCAGGTCGAACGTATCGCCGTGCCACTGGAGCGTCAGGACGTCATTGGGGAGGCCGCCGAAGACGGGGTCTGTGCCGGCCTCCTCGGTGAGCGTCACCGGCAGAATTCCGACCTCCGGCGAACCCCCCGCGTACACCCGGGCGCCAAGGCTCGCCGCCAGGAGCTGCACCCCGAGACACGCGCCCCAGTACGGCTTCCCGGCCCGGACCGCGTCCGCGACCATCCGCTTCTCTCCTGTGAGCCACGGAAGCTCGGCGTCGTCGTTGACGCTCATCGGTCCGCCCATGGCCACGATTGCGCCGTACTGACGCCAGTCCGGGAGGGCGTCCCCCTCGTCGAGTTCCACACGATCGATGACCGAACCGTGCTCTCGGAGAACATCTTCGTAGGCGCCGGGCGGCTCGCAGGCGATGTGCTGGAGAACGAGAACATTCACTCCGCCATCCTAGGTCGGTATCGTGGTTTGGAAAAGGAGGTCGACATGGATGAGACCACGGAAACACCGGTGACGGCGGAGGCGGAGGAGGCGCTCGAGGAGGGTGCCAAGGACGCGAGCGGATCGTTCACCCGACTCGCGGGCAAAGGGCAGGAGAAGATCAAGCAGACTGCTGGGGACTTGGGGTCGGCGGCGGCGGGCAGCCAGCCCGTCACCGCCGCACGAGACATCTTCGAGCAGGCATCGCGGTCGTTGATGACGCAGTTCCACGTGGCTACGACCGACGGGCTCGACGAGCTTCGAGGCCAGATCGCAGATCTCGAGGAGCGGCTCGCTGCTCTCGAGGGGAAGAAGCGCCCGGCAGCAGCCAAGGAGGCGAAGGACGGCGCCGCCGAAGGCTGAGAACGGCGCCGGCCCGAGTCTCCGGCTCGACGCGCCTCGCGAGGAAGTCGCGGCGTGTGCCGTTGATCTGATCGTCGAGGCCTGGCGGAGCTTCGACCACTTCCGTCCCGACGAGCCAGCGCTCGACGAGCGCATGCGGGCGCTGCTCGCCTCCCCGCTGCCGGAGGGCCCGACACGGGCCGAGGAGGCCCTTCGTGACGCGGCGACGATCCTCGACGAGTCGATCGCCCAGCCGCGCCCACGGTACTTCGCGTTCATCGGATCGTCGGGCCTCGAGGTCGGAGTGCTGGCCGACGCGCTCGCGTCGTGCTTCGACGTCAACCTCGCCCGGTACGCGGCTGCGGCGACGGAGGTCGAGCGGCAGGCGCTCCAAGGGGTCGGCGAGTTCGTCGGGTATCCGGGCTCGGCAGGAACCTTCACGAGCGGTGGCACAGTCAGCAACCTCACCGCGCTCGCTGCCGCCCGGGAGCGGGCACTCCCCGGATCACGGATCGCAGGGCTCGGTGGTTCGCGCCCTGCGATCTACGCATCCGAGGACGCGCACTACTCCATCAAGCGTGCGGTGGAGGTCCTGGGCTTCGGATCGGCGTCGCTGCGACTCCTCCCGGTCGACAGCAATCGGAGGCTGAGACCTGAGACGCTGGCTTCGGCGATCGAAGCCGACCTCAGGGCCGGAATGACGCCCGTTGCGGTCGTCGCCACCGCCGGGACGACGTTGTGTGGCGCAATCGATCCTCTCGCGGCCGTCGCCGACGTCTGTTCCGAGCGCGGTGTCTGGCTTCACGTCGACGGTGCATACGGGCTCCCCGCCGCCTCAGTCTCGGGGTTCTCGGATCGGTTTGCGGGCGTCGAGCGGGCCGACTCGATCTCGATCGACGCGCACAAGTGGCTGTACCTGCCCAAGGCGTGCGGGGTCGTCCTCGTGCGCGACCCCTCTACGCTCGCTGCCGCCTTCGCGCACGCGGAGAGTTACATGCCGCACGAGCAGGATGAGCTGCACGCCGTCGACATGACACTCGAGTACTCCCGCCCGTTCCGAGCTCTCAAGTTGTGGCTCGCCTTCCGGGTTCACGGCGCCGACGCGTTGCGGGAGGCGATCCGCCGCAATCTCGAGCAGACCGCCCTCCTCGTCGCAGAGATCCGCCGGCACGACGATCTCGAGCTGCTGATGGAGCCCCCGCTCTCGATCGTCCTCTTCCGGCACTCACCACCGCTCGCCGGAGACTGGAACGAGCACAACGCCAGGCTTGCCGAGGCGCTCCAGGCAGACGGTCGCGTGTACGTCGCCTCGGCGACGGTGGACGGGACGGTCTGGCTTCGACCCTGCTTCGTGAACTACCGCACGACCGACGGCGACGTGAGGGCACTCGTCGAGATCGCTCGTGAGGTCGGCGCCGGACTAGGACCAGGGACCGGGGACGCGAAGCCGTAGCGCCCGCGGCACGACCTCAAACCGCGCGGGCGTAGTGCCGGGCTGCTCGCCGTCGAGCTCGACCGGTACCGGGGTGGCGGCATCGACGAGAACCCTGCGCCCGCGCAGGAGCTCGGCCTTCGGATGCGGGAGGTGCGTGCCCCGGTAGATCTTCGGCAGCGTCAGCGCGAGGTCGGAGCGCGTGATGTCGCCGATCATGAGGACGTCGAAGAGCCCGTCGTCCGGCTGTGCCTCGGGTGTCATCTTCATCCCACCGCCCAGGTAACGGCAGTTCGCGACGAGGACGTCGTACATCAGGCGTTCCCGTCGCTCGCCGTCGACGTCGACGGCGAGCGAGCTCGCCTTCCAGCCGGCGAACACGGCCAGCGTGGCGGCGAGGAACGAGGCCTTCCCGCCGAGCGCCTTCGAGGTGGTGTTCGCACGCTGCGCCACGGCTCCGCTCATTCCGGCGCTCGCGACATTGGCGAAGTACCCGACTGCGTCGTGCCCGGCCCAGGCTCGATAGGTGACTTTCCCTGCGTCGATCTCCCTGGTCGTCCCCTTCTCGACCACGTCGAGTGCGCGATCGAGCTTCGTCGGAATCGCGAAGGTGCGAACGAAATCCGTTCCGGTTCCGCGCGGGAGGACAGCGAGCTCCGGCACGGTCTCCCCGCGCGCGTGAAGTGCCATCAGACCGTTCGTCGCCTCATTCACGGTTCCGTCGCCGCCGACCGCGACGATCAGGCTGGCGCCGTCGGCTGCGGCCTGCTCGGCGAGTGCGGCGATGTGACCGGGCGCATCGGAGAAGAGCGTCTCGCCCACGAGGCCGCGCTCGGCGGCGCGATGGGCGATCTGCGGCCAGCTACGGCGCGTCCGGCCGTTGTCCGAGGCTGGATTGACGAGGAAGGTGATGTGCCCGTCATCGGCCATTGTCAGTGTTTCAGGTGCGTGACGGCTTTCAGAGCGAGCGCCGCCATCGTCGCGATCGCAGCGGCGAGCTGCTCGTCGCCGATGCGCTCGTGCCGGTCCTCGCCGATCAGGTCGGAGACGACGAGCAGGCAGCCCGCGTGGACGCCACGCATCGCGGCGATCGTGAAAATGGCGGCAGCCTCCATCTCGACGGCGAGCACGCCGCGCTTCGCCCATCGACCATTCTGCTTCGTGTCGGGGTCGTAGAACGCATCACTCGAGGCGATCGGCCCGACGCTCAGCCGCTGGCCGATCTCCTTGGCGGCGTGCACCGCGCCGTGGAGCAGCTCCCAGTCGGCGGTCGGTGCGTGCGGCTCCCCGCCGAGGTAGCGCTGCGTGGTCCCGTCGCCCGGCACGGCTGAGAGGGCGAGAACGAGATCGCCGAGGGCGAGGTCCGGCTGAAGTGCGCCGCAGGTGCCGACCCGCAAGAGCCGGCTCACGCCGAGCTCGATCAGCTCCTCGACCACGATCGCGGCCGACGGCGTTCCCATCCCGGTCGCCTGGACCGAGACCGGGCGGCCCTCGAACGTACCGGTGAAGCCCATCAGTCCGCGCTCTCCGTTCACCTGAGTCCCACCCTCGAGCAGGTGCTCGGCAATCCACCGGGCACGGAGTGGATCCCCCGGGAGGAGGCAGGCGTCCGCGTAGTCCCCGGGAGCGGCTCGCAGGTGGATCGGCACGACGGGGACGATAACGCACCCCTCCGCGCAATACGCTGTGGCGTCATGAGACGGGTGATCGACCCTCCCGCGATAGCCGACGTCCTCGCCTTCTGTGCGGAGGATCCGGTCGAGCGTGTGTTCCTCGAGGACGTTGCCCGTCGGGGCCTGGGGCGCTTCGTCGCCGCAGGCCCGGGCGGGCGCCTCCAGGCGCTGTGCCACCTCGGCGCGAACCTCGTTCCGTCAGGTACGGACGTCGCGGCGCTCGCCCGTCCTGCCGGCAGATCCTCGCCTCGGATGATGGTCGGAGAGGAAGGCGCGGTCACCGAGCTCTGGGAGGCGATCCGTAAGCGTCTTCCGCCACCTCTCGACGATCGACCCGGCCAACCGGTGTTCGTGCTCGACGAGACGCCTGCGAGCGCCGGTACGGGACTCAGGGCGGCGGTATTCGACGATCTCGAGCTTCTCGTTCCGGCCTGCGCAGCGGCCTACTACGAAGAGGTCGGTATCGATGCCTTCCGTCGCGACCCGGAGCTCTTCCGCTGGCGGACTCGAAGCCAGATCGAGCTCGGTCGGAGTTGGTTGTGGGTGGAGGAGGGACGGATCCGGTTCAAGGCGGAGGCATCCGCCTGGACGCCCCAGGCAGTTCAGCTCCAGCAGGTCTGGGTCGATCCCGAGCTGCGTGGTCGCGGCTACGCGAAGCTCGCGATGACCGACCTCTGCCGCCTCCTGCTCGCTCGGACTCCGACGGTATGCCTGTTCGCGCGACCCGAGAACGAGCCGGCGCTCGCCCTCTACGACTCGATCGGCATGCGCCGCACGATCACGTATCGCTCCCTGATCTTTCCCTGAGCCCTCGGGGTGGCTGCTCGAACCGGGGCCGGACGCGGAGGATCGTCAGAACGACGAGAGCGACACCGACCCCGAGCGCGATCATGCCGAGCACGATGCCTTGCGGGATGACCAGCTCGAAGACCCGGCGGGTGATCGGGATGGCGAGCGACACGGCATACAGCGCGACGAGGCCGGCGCACATTCCTCCGACCCAGCGCGCGCGTGGCGAGCTCGTCGCCTCGAGTGCGAAGACGACGTACAGCGATGTCACGACGAAGATGCTCACCGAGACGGTTCGCGCCGAGTCGAGGTCGAGCTCCTCGACCTGCAGTCCGACGACGTACCCGGCGGCGACGCCCGCCGCGACGCCGACAGCCGCGCGCGCCGAGAAATTGAACACCTCTCTGACGTAGTTCGTCAGCCGCCACGGCCCTTCGCTTCGAGTGAGCGCGAGCACGAACGTCGGAACGCCGATCGTGAAGAACGACGCGAGGCTGAGGTGTCGCGGAAGGAATGGATACTCGATCGGCGCCAGTCCGAGCCCGAGAATCATCAGCGCACCGAACAGGCACTTCATGGTGAAGAGCTTCGAGACGCGCTGCATGTTTCGGAGAATCTGCCGTCCCTCGCCGACCGCTCGGGGCACCGAGCCGAAGTCGCCGTTCACGAGGACGAGATCCGAGACCGTCCGGGTCATCTGGGCGCCGCTTCCCTGGGCAATCGCGATGCGGGAGGCTTTCAGCGCCGGCACGTCGTTCACCCCGTCCCCGAGCATCGCCACGTATCGGTCGTCGTCACGCAGGGCCTCGACGACACGCTTCTTGCCCTCGGGCGAGATCCGCCCGACGACGGACGCCGTCTGGAGGAGGCGCCGGAGGTCACCGTCACCCTCGGGCAGCATCCTCCCGTCGATCGGGGCTCCCGCGGACGGAATCCCGATATCGGCCGCGATCGCGCCGACCGTGACCGGATTGTCACCGGACAGCACCTTGAGCTCGACGTCCTCGTCCGCGAAGTACCCGACCGTCTCGCGGATGTTGGGGCGGAGCTCCTCGGAGAGCGTGACGAGAGCGAGGAGCGAGGTGTCGTCCGGCGGCCCCGTCAGTGGATCGAGGCCGTCGAGCGACGCGTCCGAGCGTGCGAAGGCGACGACGCGCCTGCCCCCCTCAGCCTCGCGTGTGGCGATCTCCTCGAGATCGTCGAGCGGGAACAGCTCGGGCGCGCCCAGGAGGTAGGTCGCGTCCTCGAGCCGGAGGGCGCTCCACTTCCAGCGGGACGAGAAGGGCACGGACGCGAGCCCCTGCTCGACCGGCGCGGGGTACGCGCCTGCAAGCGCCTCGATCGTGCCGTTGCGAACGTCCGAGCTCGCCGCGTACCGGCCGATCTGCTCTGCGACGTCTGACTCGTCGACGCCGTCGGCGGGAACGACCGAGACGACCCTGAGCGAGGACTCGGTCAGGGTGCCCGTCTTGTCGGTGCACACGACCTCGGCGGACGCGAGGGACTCGACGGCGTTCAGCTGCTGGGTCAGGATTCCACGCGCCGAGAGCCGAAGGGCGCCGGTGACGTAGACGACGCTGGTGAGCAGGATGAGGCCCTCGGGCACCATGTTCACCGCGGCCGCCACCACGGTCGGGAGCGCCTCGTTGAACGGCGTGTCACGCAGGATGAGCGTCAACGTCAAGGCAAGGACGAGAGGGATCCCGAGTGTGACTAGCGTCACGATCAGGCGGTTCACCCCCCTCTGGAGGGGCGAGGCCGGGTGGCGGAACTTGCGGGCCTCTCCCACCAGCTTCTCCGAGTAGCTCTCGGCGCCGACCGCGGTGACGACGTAGGAGCCGGTGCCCTCGACCACGAACGAGCCGGAGAGGACGTCATCCGCCGATGCCTTGACGACGGCGTTCGACTCGCCGGTCAGGATCGACTCGTCGATCCGCAAGCTCTCGCTCGTCTCGACCTGGCCGTCGGCGACGATCTGGTCCCCGGGCTCGACTCGGACGAGATCCCCGGGGACGACCTCGTTGACGTCCACTTCGCGCATCGCGCCGTCTCGGATGACACGGGCGACGGGCTTGACGAGCGCCGAGAGCTTCTCGAGCGCCTTCTTGGCGCGGATCTCCTGGAACGATCCGATCACGACGTTCGCCACGACAACACCGAGAAAGAGCGCGTCGGCCAGCTCGCCGAGCGCGATCGTCACGGCTCCGAGCACCATGAGGATGGAGTTCGGAAGCGTGAAGAGATTGCCCCGGATGATCGACCGATACGACCGGCTGGACGCGGGCTTGGCGGGTTTTCCGCGCTCGGCCAGGCGTCGGCGGGCTTCCTCTTCGCTGAGGCCGCGCTGGGTCGGTGCATTCGCGGTCTCCGGCGTCACGCGTGGAGCGATCCTACAATCGCCCGGATGGACACCGAGGCTCTTCGCAGCCGCGTCGACGAGCACGTGGTGCGGCATCGCCTGATCGAGCGAGGTGGCGACGTGACCTGCCTCGTCTCCGGCGGCGCCGACTCGACCTGCCTTTTCCACGTCCTGACCAACCTCGGCTATCGCGTTTCGGCCCTGCACGTTGCACACGGCCTTCGCGGGGACGAGTCCGCCGAGGATGCACGGTTCTGCGTCGAGCAGTTCGGTGCCACGGTGATCGAGGCGCCCGGCGCGGGACGGTCGGAGGCAGAGCTGCGCGAGCTTCGCTACTCCCTCTCGACCGGGCGGCTCCGCGCAACCGGCCACACGTGCTCCGATCAGGTCGAGACGATTCTCTTTCGCCTTGTCTCGAGCGGAACGGCCACGGGGATCAGGGTGCGCCGCGACGACGGCATAGTTCGCCCACTCCTCACCGTCTGGCGAGACGAGACCGAGGCGTACTGCGGGCTCGAAGGCCTGCTGTTCCGGGTCGACTCGTCGAACCGAGAGACGAAGCGTGGCCTCATCAGGGAGGAGATCCTGCCGCTGCTTCGCCGTCTTCATCCGGCAGCCGATCCGAATCTCCTGGCCGCCCTCGAGGAACACCGCGAGCTTCCGAAGCCCGTCGAGCGAGCGCTCGCTGACCTCCTCGCGTCGTCCAACGGATCGAGGCGAATCGACCTGGGGGGTGGACGGACGGCTGTCCGCGAGTACCGAAACGTCTGGGTCGAACGATCTCCGGCGAGACTGACCCGCCCGGTCCGGTGGGGTCGATGGCTGATCGAGCCTCGGGTCTCGGGGCTCGTCGTGCGTGGGTGGAGGGCCGGCGATCGTCTCGGCGCGGGCGGGATGAAGGTGCAGGATCTGTTCGTCCGTGCCAAGATCCCCAGATCCGAACGAGACTCGTGGCCGCTGGTGGTGAAGGGGAACCGTGTCGTCCTGGTGCCGGGTGTCGCCTCGGCGCCCGGATACGAGGGTACGGTCGTAGTGACGGAGGACGCCGATGACGCGAGCGGGTGAGCTGAACGCGGCGGTCGAGAGGGTGCTCATCGACGAGCAGGCTCTGTCGCAACGAGTGGCCGAGCTCGGCGCTGAGATCTCTGCCGACTACCGCGATCGAGACCTTCTGCTCGTCGGCGTCCTGAAAGGCGCGGTCTTCTTCATCGCCGATCTGATGCGAACGCTCGAGATCTCGTGCGAGGTCGACTTCATGGCGATCTCGAGCTACGGGTCGGCGACGGACTCGTCAGGCGTCGTGCGGATTCTCAAGGACCTCGATCTCTCGATCGAGGGGCGGAACGTCCTCGTCGTCGAGGACATCGTCGACTCGGGGCTGACGCTCTCCTACCTCGTGCGGACGCTGCGCGCTCGACAGCCGGCTTCACTCGAGGTCTGCGCTCTCCTGACCAAGCCGGCGCGGCGCCGAACTGACGTTCTGTGCCGGTACGTCGGTTTCGAGATCCCGCCGCAGTTCGTCATCGGCTACGGGCTCGACTTCGCGGAGCGCTACCGGAACCTCCCATACGTCGGAGTGCTGAGAGACGAGATCGCGGCCCAGGCGGAGGAATCGTTCTGAGCCAAGCTGGAGCAGCACCCTGCTACGCTTTGAAGGTCGCTGAGAGCGTGATTCTATGAGCAGATTCTTCCGTAGCGCGCTTTTCCCGCTGATCGTCATCGTCCTGCTGGTCTACCTGGCCTCGCAGACCCTGTTGCCACGGTCGAACAGCACGCAGAAGGTGACGTACAGCCAGCTGATCCAGCAGGTGAACACCCAGCCGACCACGATCAAGGATGTCCTCTTCAAGCCGAAGAGCCAGGAGATCCAGGCGAATCTGCAGGACGGCTCGCAGGTCAAGGTCAACTATCCGACCGATCAGGCTCAGATCGAGTTCCAAAACGCGCTCGAGGAGAAGAACATCCAGTTCGACTCGAAGAGCATCAACGGCTCGGCCTGGTGGTCGATCCTCACGTACCTGCTGCCGTTCCTCCTCTTCTTCGGCTTCTGGATCTTCCTGATGAACCAGATGCAGGGTGGCGGTTCGAAGGTGATGAGTTTCGGGAAGTCGCGGGCGAAGCGGATGTCGCCGGATTCGCCGAAGGTGACGTTTAAGGATGTGGCTGGTGCTGATGAGGCTGTTGAGGAGCTTCATGAGATCAAGGAGTTTTTGGAGAATCCGAAGAAGTTTCAGGCGTTGGGGGCGCGGATCCCGAAGGGTGTGTTGTTGTATGGGCCGCCTGGGACGGGGAAG
>JBBQXH010000021.1:0-14135 GCA_038209835.1 Gaiellales bacterium
CCGGCGAATCAGCCTCGAGATGCGCGAACACCACCGCGATGTCCGACTCTCGCCGAAACGGCGGCTGCCCGACGAGGCACTCGTAGAGCACGCAGCCGAGCGAATAGACGTCCGCCCGCCCGTCGATCTCCTCACCGGCGATCTGCTCGGGCGCGACGTAGTCGATCGTGCCCATCAGGTGGCCGCCATCGCCGACTCCGATTCCCTCTGAGACCCGCCTCGTGAGGCCGAAGTCCGCTAGGTAGGCGTGGTCGGAGCCGTCGGGGCGGGTGCCCGTATCGAGAAGCACGTTGGAGGGCTTGACGTCGCGATGCACGAGACCGCGCGCATGGGCAGCATCCAGAGCGGCTGCGACCTGCGCGAGGATGCCGATCGCGTCCGCCGGTTCCAGGCGGCCGCGCTGCAGACGCTCGTTCAGGTCACGCCCCTCGACGTAGCGCATGGCGATGAAGAGAAGATCCGCAGTCGTCCCAGCCTCGTAGATCGGGATGATGTTCGGATGGTCGATCGACGCGGCCAGCTCCGACTCACCCAGAAAGCGGTCACGGAACGATTCATCCTCGGCGAGGCTCGCAGCGAGCAGCTTCAGCGCAACCCGCCGCTTGAGCCGCAGATCCTCAGCCAGGTAGACGACGCTCATGCCACCCCAGCCCAGCAGCGACTCGATCCGATAACCGGCGAGCTCGGTACCGACCCGCGGGTCCTCGCTCACTTGCACGTGCGCATCCTCACTTTCGGAGGCCTGCCGGAACGATCTGACGACTCGCGAGTTGTTGTAGGGAACCGGCGTTACAGCAGCGTTTCAGACGCGTAACGCATGTGTCCCCCCTCTGGCTTGTGCAGGTGGGCCGTTAGCGGCCGTTACCAGGGGACGCAGGGTTCTGTAGTACCCGGCCATTGCTACATGCGACGCGCCGAGGCGAGCAGGCTGACGCCGGGGAACTCCAGCCCGGTGGGCGTTTCATAGGCGCTGACCGCTTCGCGTGCGCGCACTCGAAGTGCCTCCACGGCCGAAGCGGGCAACGACGCAAGCTTCTGGGCAAGCGGCCCGGCGAGGGACGAGCTCCGCTCCCACCATTCCTCGAAGGAGCCAGCGTGGTAGGGAACTGACAGTTCGCTGACGACGACCTCGGACAACCCGGCGTCGGAAAGCAGGACCGCCAGCTTGTCGGGATCCGCGAGCGAGAACGGGTGTGGCATCCCTGGCGGAGGCATCGGCGCTCCCAGCTGCGCGCTCACGACGTCGAAGACGATGCCGAGCCAGGGGTTTCGCTCCCGTGGCCCCCAGACGGCGAGCGCGACCCGTCCGCCCAGTCGCAAGACGCGCCGAATCTCGCCGGCGGCACGGGCGGGGTCAGGCACGAGCATGAGCCCCTCCCGGCAAAGGACGACGTCGTAGGAGCCGTCCGGCTCCTCGATGCGCTCGAGGTCGAGCACGCGGGTGCTGACGTTGCGGAGCCCACATGCGACGATGCGCGACTCCGCGATCGCTGTCATCTCGGGGACCACGTCGGACAGAACCACCTCGCCGCCTGGAGCTTGCCGCGCTGCCGCTGCGAGCCCGACGCTTCCGGGGCCGCACGCCAACTCGAGCACACGGTCGCCGGGTTGGGGCAGCGTCAACTCGAGCATCGTCTCCGTGACCGACGCGCCGCGTGCGTCGACGTAGTCAGCCTGCTCCTCCCACGCTCCGGCCACGGATGCCCACAGGCAGTGCAGACGCGCGCGCAGCTCGTCGGTACTCACGCCGTCTCGGCCCGATCGCACGTCCGACTGTTCAACGATGCTTCCAGCTTCCATCAGGCACCTCCCGTCTAGAGTTATCACAATTAGAGTAACTCAAAGAGTAATGAATAAAGGACTAGGATACTTAAATGACGAAGGATGTCAAGACGCGCAGCTACAACTCGCCGCGCCGCCGCGCTCAGGCGGCCGCTACTCGACGCGAGATCCTCGAAGCGGCGCAGCCTCTGTTCGAACAGCGCGGCTACGCGGCCACCACGATGGTGGCCATCGCAGCTGAGGCAAACGTCGCGCTCAAGACCGTCTACGTCACGTTCGAGACGAAGAGCGGCATCCTGCGCGCACTCTGGAATCTGCGACTGCGCGGCGACGACGCCGATACCCCGGTCGCCGAGCGGCCCTGGTATCGCGAGGTGATCGAGGAACGGAACCCGGAGCGCCAGCTACGCCTGACCGCCCGCAACTCACGCGTCGTCAAGCTCCGCATCGCCGCGCTGCTCGAGGTGATCCGCAATGCCGCCCCCACCGATCCCGACATCGGCGCGCTCTGGGACCGAATCCAAACCGAGTTCCACGCGAATCAGCGTGTGATCGTCGAGAGCCTGGCGGAGAAGAAGGCGCTCCGACCGAGCCTCTCCGTGGATCGCGCCACCGACATCCTCTGGACGCTGAACCACCCCAACGTCTGGCAGCTCCTGGTGACCGACCGCGGCTGGACGCCAGAGGAACACGAGCAATGGTGGGGCGACGTCGCATGCGCGCAGCTTCTGAAAGCCCCCACGCGCAAATAGGGCGGCGGGGTGGCCGTGGTCACGGGACAAGACGCTCCGCGAATAGGCGGCGGCTCGCCTCCGCCGCCCTCTCACCGCAAATAGGACACGCAAGAGCCTCGTTACGGGCCGGGAAGCGCCCAACGAACGCCGGGGAATCGCGCGAAGTCCCCGTCGAAGGAGACGAGCTCGCAGCCGTGCTCGATCGCCAGCACGGCGAGATGGGCGTCCGTGACGAGGTTTCCTCCCGTTCCCGTATCGGCAAGCAACTCATCGAGACGATCGAGGTGGCCGTCCGTCGGCTCGAGGACGATCGAGGTCGGCTGACCGAGCCAGGCGCGAGCCACCGCGACGGCGTCACCGACGAGAAGCGGTCGGGGGAAGATCGCCGGATGCGTACTGAGACGGACGAAGGCAAGGAGCACGCTCCAGGCGAACGCGACCGTCTGCTGGCCGTTCAGGGCACCGTCGAGCCATTTGACCGCGCGGCCGTGGTGCGGAGAACGTTCATCGACGGCATAGAGCAGGACGTTGACGTCGACGAGGTACACGCGAACTCACTTGCGCAAGGCGAGCTTCCGCACGGTCTCCTCGTCCTCGAGATCGGCTGCGAGACGCAGCGCCTTGTCGAGGGGCACCGCCGGTGGTCCCAGCTCAAACGTCGGCGTCTGGAACGTCGGCCGGTCGCCGACGGGACCGAGACCCTGACGAATGGCGAAGTTGACGGCTTCCTTGAACGTCAGCTTGCGCTCGCGCATCAGCTGCTGCACCCGTGCAGCTACATCGGGCTCGAGCGTGATCGTTGTTCTCATTGCTGCATCGTAGCATCAATACACGTCGCATCATCGCATCATCGATTCACCGGCGGCCGTCCGCTCGCTGGCATCTCCACGATAATGGCGCCGAAGTTGTACGAACCAGATTCGCGTGCACCTCGTGCAGAACCCGAGGAGGAGTTTGAGCGAAATGAACCGAACGCCAAGAACCCTGGACGAGCGGCGCGCCGGGGGCCGGAAAGCCCGCGAGCTGATGCCTCGCGATGGGCTCGCCGGCTGGGACACGGCGCGGGAGCGCGACCCGCTCGCGACGCTCCGCGCGCAGGAAGACATCCGGCTGAGTGAGCTCCCCCCGATCCGCTACGGTCGGATGGCGATCTCGCCGTGGAACTACTACCGTGGCGCGGCGGCCGTGATGGCCACCGACCTCGCCTCCCGCCCGGCCACCGGCCTCAGCGTGCAGCTGTGCGGCGACGCCCACGTCCTCAATTTCGGTCTGTGGGCCACCCCTGAGCGCCAGCTCGCCTTCGACGCGCGCGACTTCGACGAGACGTTGCCGGGACCGTTCGAGTGGGACTTCGGGCGTCTCGTCGCCAGCCTCGTCGTGCTCGCCCGCGATGCCGACGTCAAGCCGCGCGTGGCCGAGCGGGCGGTAGGGAGCGGCCTGCGCGCGTATCGCGAACGGATTGCCGACCTGAGCCGAGGGCGGCAGCTCGACGTCTGGCACACGCTCGATACGGCCGAGGCGCTCGTCAGCCTCTTCCGACCCGAGGAGCAGGAGCTGATCTCGAGCCACATTTCCCGCAAGGCGCGGAAGCGAACGAGCCGCGGGGTCGTGCGCAAGCTCACCGAGAAGAGCGGGGGCCGACTGCGTATTACCGACGACCCGCCGTTGCGGGTGCACCTGACAGACGACGAGCTGGCGGTGGTCAGCGAGGTCTTTGCGAAGTACCGTCGCTCGCTCCCAGCGTACCGCCGCTATCTGCTCGACCGCTTCACGTTCGTGGACGGCGTGCGCCAGATCGTCGGGGTCGGGAGCGTCGGCATGCGGGTGTACCTCACGCTGCTGCAGGGCCGAGATGGCGACGACCCGCTGTTTCTGCAGATCAAACAGGCCAGCACGTCGGTATACGAGAGCCACCGAGCGGCAAGCCGGTACCGCAACCACGGGGAGCGCGTCGTTGTCGGCAAACGCCTCATCCAGAGCGCGACTGACGTCTTCGCCGGCTGGACTGCGGTCGACGGTCACGATTTCTACGTCCGCCAGTTCCGGGACATGAAGGTTGTCCCTCGGGCAGAGCTCATCGCTCCGCGCCTGGCCGAATTCGCCGACGCATGCGGGCGCGTGCTCGCGCGCGCTCACGCCAAGACCGGCGACGCCGCCGCCATCGCGGCCTACGTCGGCAAGGGCCGCCGCTTCGACGAGGCGCTCGCCGAGTTCGCCGTCGCCTACGCCGACCAGACCGAGGCCGACCACCGAGCGCTCGTAGACGCCATCGACTCCGGGCCGGCGCCCGCGGCGGCACCGTAGCCGTACCGGACCCGCCGTTCGTGGCACCCCGGTATGGTCGGTCGAGTGCTTGCCCTGGACGTCAGGACTTTCGTCCGAGCAAACTTGCCGGCGCCACCGGCGCGCGTCCTCGAGGTCGGGGCCGGCGGCGGTGAGCTCGCGCGTGCGCTCGCCGCGGCGGGATACAGCGTCCTTGCGATCGATCCCGAACCCACGGGTGACAACGTGGTCGCGGTCGCCCTTCATGAGCTCGACGAACCTGCAGCGCCGTTTGACGCCGCCGTCGCCATCGTCTCTCACCACCACGTGAATCCGCTCGATCAGTCGTGCCAGCGGCTCGCGGAAGTGCTCCGCCCAGGCGGCACCCTTCTCATCGACGAGTTCGACGTCGCCTCCTTCGATAACGTGCGGCGGCCTGGTGGCTCGACGAACGGCGTGCCCGCGGTGACACCGAGAACACGACCAGCGAAGAGCTGGTCGAGGAGATGCGCGCGCACATTCATCCAGTCGAGCGGGTTGTCGAAGCGCTCCAGCCGAGCTTCGACGTCAGCCCTCCCCTGCGAGGCAGCTATCTCTATCGCTGGAATCTGAACGAGTCACTTCGGGCGGCCGAGGAAGACCTGATCGCGCAGGGACGCCTGCCTGCAGTCGGGGCACGTCTCGTTGCCCGTCGACACCGCTGAGGCTCGAGCTCCCAACGATCGCTGTCATTCGGGCATACCCGAGAAAGTCTGGTAGCGTGCTAAATAGTCCGTAGACAGACTACTAGGAGGACACGCCATGGAAGCACGGACTGTTACTCGCAGATCGAGAATCTCCCCGAGTGGGCGACCGAGTTCGCTCGCGAGCTGAAGATCGAAGACGGTAAGACCAGGATCGTCAACGGCTTGGGCGAGTTCTGCTTCGCCATCGAAGCCGATCCCGGCACCGGTGTGATCGACATGTACGCCGGCCCGACGGAAGACGAGCTGGGCCTCTTCCCGACCCGGGTCGTCGCGTTGTCCGGTGGACGCAGCGCGTACACCTTCACCATGTTCCAGGCACCGGGGATGACCGATGAGCTGTTCGAGTCCCAGCACCAGTCCCTCCTCCGCGAGTTCGAGAACATCCGCCGGAGGTTTTCGTGATCGAGGAAGGCGAACGACGCAAGATGCTCGCCGTCCAGCTCTGCGGGCCGCGGGTGCTCATGCGCCTGGAATCAATCGGAGTCCACCGGCTGGCCGACCTTGCGGGTCGTGACCCTTGGGATCTCATGAGTGAGATCAACCTGGAGGCCGGGCGGATCGTCTGGAGGGCACCGATCGCGATCCTTGCCCTCCAGAACCTGATCGACGCTGCGGAACGGGAGTCGGATCCTCGCGCCCGGCGTCCACGGCGTCCTGCGCTCGCACCCCGTGAGGGGACGTGACCGCATCGTCGCCCGCCGAGAAGGCATCGGGGATCGACCGGAACGACCTCGGCTTCCTCCTAGCGAAGGCGGCTCAGCGCTGGAACGAGCTTCTGGCGGAGCGCTTCGCCGCGGCAGGATACGGCGACGTCCGCCCGTCCTACGGTTCCGTGCTCCTGCCGCTCTTCGAAGAGGACGGGCAGCGGATGGGGGAACTCGCGCGGCGGGCGCGCCTCAGCAAGCAGACGATGACCGAGATGGTGCGACTGCTAGAACGCGACGGGCTAATCGAGCGGCGCGGCGATCCAAGCGACGGCCGGGCCTCGCTGATCTACCTCACCGCACGCAGCCGCACGTTCGAGCCCGTCGCCGCCAGCGCCCTCGCCGATCTCGACCGGCTCGTGCGAAGCCGACTCGGCGCTGCGCGCCTCGACGAGCTGAAGGTGACTCTGCGCGAGCTGATCGACCTCGGCGATGGCCTCTAGCCTGAATTGACAGAGAGAGCCACGACCGACGCATGCGTCGCCGCCGAAGGCTGATCGATCCCGGCACTATGGGCGAACCACATCCCACCAGGAGGTCGAGATGAGCGAAACGACGACAGGCGACGGAACCAAGTCGCGTCCCTGGATCCTCAAGACACCGCCGGGACAGTCCGAGTTCGAGGCCTTTCGCGACGAAGCCGCTGATCCGCCCGCGCTCGTCGTCGTCGTCGGCAAGACGACGCTCGGCTACCAGCTGCGGTGCCTGGACGACCTGCACGAGATGCTCGCGAACCACGGAGACTGGATGCCGCTCGGGAGCGCGGACGAGCAGAAGCCCGCGGCGGACGGGACGGTCGAGGCGTGGGCCCGCTCACCCGAGAATCCGGTGGGCGGTTGGTATGGCCTGAAGAAGGGCCTTCGCGGACGCTTCGCCAACTACGTGCCCCCTGTGATGGAGGCGCTCGGGCTCGCCGAGGTCGAGCACAACCCGCGAAACAACCGCATGCGGGCCCTCTGAGGCGTCACTCATGACGTCAAGACGGATTCCGTTCGTTCGTGATTGTGATGGATAAGCTGTCGCCCGACTGAAGGAGGCTCACGATGAGCGCGTTGACCTGGCAAGCCGAGACGACGTCCAGTGGCATCCCCGGGCGAGCACTCGGCCGCGTGCGGTCGAACAACTTCGTGGTCGACGACTACGCGATGGCGCCGTACAACGGACCCGGCGAGGAGCCCGGCGCCGCTGAGCTCTTCCTCTCGGGCGTCACCGCGTGCGCGGTGCTGATGCTGGAGCGGATCGCGCGCACGGATGGGCTGCCGCTCGAGCACGTTCGCGCGAGCATGGAGGCATCTCGCGATCCCGACGTGGAGCGGCCCGGCCCGCCGACCTTCGACGATGCACATCTGACCTTCGAGTTCAGAGGACTCACGAAGGAGCAGGCCGGCCAGCTCGTCGAGACGTTCAAGGGGAAGTGACCGCTGTACGGCTCGGTCGCAGTTGCGACCCCTGGCACGACCGTCGACTACCTGCTCATCTGAACCTACGACTCGCGGGTACGGATCCACTCGGCGAGAAACGGTTCCGCGACTCGATACACGCTTGCGTGGCGGGTGACGAGCTCGTCCCGGACGAGCGCCTCGAGCGCCCGCTGTACGCTCGACGGCACGGGGAGCCCGTGTCGGTGGCGATACGCGCCGCTGAGCGGTCTACCGTTCTCGGCAGCGAGAGCCTGGAGCACGAGCCGCTGGGTCGTCGCAGCCTTGTCCCAGATCAGGCTGAAGTGGGCGTGCTCGGACCGGAGCACCCTGGCGACCGCCTCGTCGAGCTGCCCGAGGGTCGCTGCCCCGCCGGGATCGGTCTCCTCCCAGAGGAAGTAACAGAGCTCCTGTGTCGCGTACGGGTGGCCGAGCGTGACGTCGAGCGCCGCGCCGACAACTCCCGATTCGATGCTCTTGCCCGTCTCGGCGAATCGACCTTCGATGTAGGGGGCGAAGACATCAGGCTCGATCACGCCGAGCTCCATCTGCCGAGCGCTCCGCCAGAAGGGCTCGTTCTCGTCGTTGAAGATCCGCTCCATCATGTGTCGCTTGCTGCCGAGGTAGACGTGAGCGACATCGGGCTGCTCCTGGAAGACCGAGCGCATGAGCTTCGGGAGGGCCCGGTCGATGTCAGCGATCTCCTGGAACTCGTCGAGGACGAGCGCGACGCGGCGGCCCCGTTCGGCCGCGAGCTGGCCGGGAAGCTGCAGCAGCCGCTCGAGCGTCGCGTCGACGTCGTCCGGTCGGTGGCTCGCGTCGAAGCTGAAACTCGGTGAGCCGTCGTCCGCGCTCACGGTGATGACGGGAGCGATCCGCAGACCGCTGAAGACTCGAAGTCGCTCGCGGGCCCGGAAGAGCGGCGAGGCGACGTCTTCGTGGATCGTCTTCGCGAGCTTCTCGGCGAGTCTCGCCTTCGTCGGCGCCGACATCAGGTCGACGTGCGCGACGAGGACGCCCTCGGCGATCAGCTCCTGCGAGGCCCGCCAGACGAGCGACGACTTCCCGTAGCGGCGGGGAGCAAAGACGACGACGTCCTGGCCGTTGCGGACATCGGCGGTGAGCTCGGTGATCTCGCGCTCGCGATCGGTGAAGGCGTCGTCGAGCGCGAGCGCACCGAAACGGAAGGGATTCGTCGAGCCGCCGTCAGCCACGGTGTCAAGTCTTGCAGAAGCGCGTAGGATCCAAGACGCATAACTGCATAACGCAGGGATGCGTAACGCTTCTTTGCGTTACTCAATCGCCGAGCTGGAGCGCCATCGTCACCGTGTCGAGGTAGACGCGTACCTCGGCGAAGCGTCTCTCACGAAATCGGTACACGTTGCAGTTCTCGAGATGGACGCTCCGGCCGTCCGCTGTCGTCGCGTCGAAGACGAGCTCGGAGATGCCCGTTTCTCCGTCGATCAGCACCCGCGTCACCCGGTCGACGTGGGAATCGAACCGGGCCACGTGAGCGGCGAAGAACGCGCGAAGCGCCTCGTAGCCTACGACGGGTTCGGGCAAGAACGGAAACGTGATCGACCCGTCCACGCAGAAGCAGGCGATGACGTCGTCGATGCGCTCCTCGTCCACCGCCTTGAAGTATTCGAGGATCAACTGTTCGCAGTCGCGGCTCACGGGAAGGCCGCTCGCATCGGCGCCGTGTCCGCATAGACCCGAATCCGGCGGATCCGTCCCTCGGAGAAATCCCAGACGTTGAGGTTGTCCATCACGACCGGCTTCCCGGCCGTTGTCACTCCCTCGAAGTGGAGCTCGGAGGCGCCGGCCTCCCCGTCGACGACGATCGACGTCGCCCACTCGCGGTGCTCGCTCCAGTTCCCGAGGTGCTCTCGGAAGAACGCGCCAAGCTCGTCCTTTCCGCGGAGATCGGCGGTCGTACAGGATCATCGAGAAGGAGCAGTCGTCGACGAAGAGCTCGAGCAGCCCGTCAACATCCCCGGCGTCGAAGCGCCGGAAGAACTCCTCGATCAGCGACCGGTAGTCCGCGGGAATCAGCGGATCTCGACGATCGTCGCCGTCCAGGATCCACGCGGCGCGGGTACCTCCGCCTTCTCCCCCACGCGCTTGCCGAGGAGCGCTGCTCCGAGCGGCGAGGAGGATGAGACCTCCCCTTCCCCTCCGAGATTCGAGATCTCGATCTCGAGTCGATCGCCCGACTCGTCCTCAACCGCGACGCGTGAGCCGACTCCCACGACCTCCGAGCCACCGCCCTCGACGATCTCGGCGCCCTGAAGACGGGCTCGCAAGATCGTGATCCGCCGCTCGAGCAACCCCTGCTCGTTCTTCGCGGCGTGGTACTCGAAATTCTCCGAGAGATCCCCGTGGGCACGCGCGGAAGCGATCGCGTTGACCATCTCGAGGCGCTTCGGCCCCTCGAGCTCGGCCAGCTCGGCGGAGAGCTTTGCGTGCTGCTCGGCCGTCAGCTGCTCGCCCATCAGACCGCCGCCAGCCCGCGCGCCTTGCGGCTCGCCGCCGTCTGGCGCTTCTGAGCCGAGAGCTCGACCTTGCGCAGTCGAACGTTCAACGGAGTGACCTCGACGCACTCGTTCTCACGGATGAACTCGAGCGCCTGGTCGAGCGAGAGCGGACGTGGAGGGATCAGCCTGACGAGCTCGTCACTCGTCGATGAGCGCATGTTCGTCAGCTTCTTCTCCTTTGTCGCGTTCACGTCGAGATCCTCGGCCCTCGCGTTCTCACCGATGATCATCCCCTCGTAGACGTCGGCGCCCGGGCGGACGAAGAGCGATCCGCGCTCCTGCAGATTCAGGATCGCGAACGAGTTGGTCTTCCCCTGCCGATCGGCCACGAGGCTGCCGGTCGGACGCGTTCGCAGATCGCCGTGCCAGGGCTCGAACCGGTCGAACACGTGGTGAAGGATCCCCGTGCCCCTGGTCTCGGTCAGAAACTCCGTCCGGAAGCCGATCAGAGCACGGGCGGGGACGACGACCTCCATCCGCACCCAGCCCGTCCCGTGGTTGACGAGCGCCTCGGTGCGGCCCTTGCGAAGCGCGAACAGCTGCGTCACGACGCCGAGATACTCCTCCGGGACGTCGATCGAGACGCGCTCGACCGGCTCGTGCACCTTCCCGTCAACGAGGCGCGTGACGACCTGGGGCTTGCCAACCGTCAACTCGAACCCCTCCCGGCGCATCTGCTCGACCAGCACCGCGAGTTGCAACTCGCCACGCCCCTGTACCTCCCAGACGTCCGGTCGCTCGGTCTCGAGCACGCGGAGCGCAACGTTGCCGATCAGCTCGGCCTGGAGCCGGTTCTCGACCTGACGCGCCGTCAGCTTGTCGCCGTCGCGCCCGGCGAGCGGGGCGGTGTTGATGCCGACCGTCATCGAGAGCGACGGCTCGTCGACCGTGATCACCGGCAGCGGCCGCGGGTCGGCCGGGTCGGCGAGCGTCTCCCCGATCGTCACCTCGGGAATCCCTGCAACGGCGATGATCTCGCCAGGCCCGGCCTCGTCGGCGTCGACGCGGTCGAGCGCCTCGGTGACGTACAGCTCTGTCACCTTGGCGCGCTCGATCGTTCCGTCCGAGCGACACCAGGCGATCTGCTGCGCGCGCCGGATCGTCCCCTGCTGCACGCGGCACAGCGCGAGCCGGCCAACGTAGGGCGACGCATCGAGATTCGTCACGAGCGCCTGGAGCGGATGCCCGTCCAGATACTCGGGCGCGGGAATGCGCTCGATCACGAGGTCGAGGAGCGGTTGCAGATCAGGACCGAGCGCTGACGGGTCAGGCTCGAGCGACGCGCGGCCCTCCCTGGCGTTCGTATAGACGATCGGAAACTCGATCTGGCTCTCGTCGGCGTCGAGGTCGAGGAAGAGCTCGTATACCTCGTTCACGACCTCTTCGATGCGGGCATCGGGCCGGTCGACCTTGTTGACGACGAGGATCACCGGGAGCCGGGCCTCGAGGGCCTTCCGCAGGACGAACCGTGTCTGGGGCAGCGGTCCTTCGCTCGCGTCCACGAGCAGGAGGACGCCGTCCACCATCGTCAGCCCCCGCTCGACCTCGCCGCCGAAATCCGCATGGCCCGGGGTGTCGATGATGTTGATCTTCACCCCGGCATAGCGGACGGCGGTGTTCTTGGCGAGGATCGTGATTCCCTTCTCGCGCTCGAGATCCATCGTGTCGAGCACGCGCTCTCCGACATCCTGGTTTTCACGAAACGCTCCGGACTCCCAGAGGAGTGCATCGACGAGCGTCGTCTTGCCGTGGTCTACATGCGCCACGATGGCCACGTTGCGGATGTCGGTGCGGTGAGACACGGAATCTGAGGGTACCTGCGCCCTGCGCCGCCGCCGCCGGATAGGCTCGTCCCCCAAACGCCGGAGCAATCGCTCGCAAGGAGGTGATCTGCCGGTGACCGACCGCGTCGCTCACCCGTACATCCCGAACTCGGCGCCCGAGACGACCGCCTCGATGCTCGCCGAGGTCGGAGTCGGAGACCTCGACGACCTGTTCGAAGTGATCCCAGCGCGACTTCGGGCAACGGGCCCGCTCGATCTCCCGCCCGCCCTCGCCTCGGAGGCCGAGCTGCGCCGCTACTTCGATGAGGTCCTCACGGAGAGCCGCTCGTGCGACGAGACGCTGTCGTTCCTAGGCGGCGGCTCCTGGCGACATCACGTTCCCGCGGTCTGCGACGAGATCGCCTCGCGCGGCGAGTTCTCGACGGCGTTCTTCGGGCTCGGCCCGGCCTCGACGTTCGGTGCATACCAGGCGCTGTTCGAATACCAGAGCCTCCTCGCGGAGCTCGTCGCGCTCGATTTGGCCACCGTTCCGACGTATGACTGGGGTTGGAGCGCGTCGATCGCGCTCCTGATGGCCGCCCGGGTCACCGGCCGCGAGCGTGTCCTGATCGCGCGCAGCGCCGGGCCGCATCGAAGGCGTCAGATCGCGTCTCGTATGCCCGACTCGGTCGAGGTGACCGAGATCCCGTTCGTCGAGGAGACCGGGCTGCTCGACGTCGATGCGCTGGCGGCCGAGATCGGCGGAGCCGCTGCGCTCTACCTCGAGATGCCCAGCTATCTCGGGGTTGTCGACCCGCAGATCGGGCGCATCTCCGACCTTGTTCACGAAAAGGGCGCCTTGCTTCTTGCAGGCTCTGACCCCACCTCGCTCGGCGTGATCGTTCCGCCGGGCGGCTACGGCGCCGATCTCGCGTGCGGTGACCTCCAGCCGCTCGGTCACCACATCAGCTGCGGCGGCTCGTCCGCCGGCTTCCTCGCGACACGCCTCGACGAGCGCTTGGTGGCCGAGTTGCCCGCGATCTACCTCGTCGCCGTCCCGACGGAACGCGAGGGAGAGAACGATTACTTCTGGGGTAACTTCGATGCGACGTCGTACGAGACCCGAGGCCATGCGACCGACTTCACGGGCTGCAGCTCCGCGCTGGCGGGGATCGTCGCTGCGACGTACCTCTCGGTTATGGGACCGCACGGGATGCAAGAGCTCGGGGACGGAGTCTGCGCCCGGCGGGCCTATGCGCTCGAGCGGCTGTCAGGGATCGAGGGGGTGGTCGCAGACCGCTTCCCCTCACCCGGGTTCAAGGAATGGGTCGTCGACTTCGGCCCGAGCGGGCGATCAGTCGACGAGGTCAACTCGGCGCTTCTCGCGCGGGGCATCTTCGGCGGCTCCTCGCTCATCGAGGCGTACCCGGAGCTTGGCGAATGCGCGCTCTACTGCGTGACCGAGCTCCACACTCGCGCCGACATCGACAGGCTCGCCGACGCGCTCTCGGAGATTCTCCAATGAGCGTGAAGGAGCGGTTCCACCAGGCGGCGTGGGACGAGCCGTGCGTCATGGAGCTCGGCTCGCCGGGCGAGCGCGGGATACTCGTTCCCGGGTTCGAGGCGGACGGCGACGAGCTCCCGCCCGAGTTGCGCCGAACCGACCCGCCCGCTCTTCCGGAGCTCGGCCAGCCTCAGGTCGTGCGGCATTTCACGCGTCTCTCGCAGATGTCACTCGGGAACAACGTCGCCGTCGACATGACTGCCGCGACGACGACGCCCAAGTACCCACCAGTCGTCAACGAGCTCATCACCCGCTCGCCGAAGCTCGCCGAGGTGCATCCCGAGCAGCCCGACGAGTCGATTCAGGGAATCCTGCGGCTCGTCTACGAGCTCGGGCTCTGCCTGCAGGCGTTATCGGGAATGGACGCGTGCTCACTGCAGGGGTTCGGCGGAGCGCACGCGATCTACGCCGGTGTGTTGACGATCAGGGCGTACCACCGAGGCCGCGGAGACACCCAGCGCGACGAGATCATCAGCGAGCTCGCATCGCATCCGACGAACCCGGCCACGGCCGCGGCCGCCGGCTTCAGGGTGATCGAGATTGCACCAGGCCCGAGGGGGTATGCGGAGCTCGAGGCGGTCAAGGCGGCGGTCTCGGATCGGACAGCCGGCCTCCTGCTGAACAA
>JBBQXH010000022.1:0-14075 GCA_038209835.1 Gaiellales bacterium
TCGCTCCGCCATCAGGAAGGCGACGAGGGAGAGCTGGCGGATCAGCTTGTCAGCGTCGTGGGACACCGCTCGTATTCAACCCGACACGGGGCAGTGCTGCACTCCACGCGTCCAATCCGTGTCCCTCTTTCAGGCGATTCGTGCGATTGCCACCCCGACGAGCAGGACCCCTGTGGCGAGCGACGTGTAGCACGCGACTGCTCGCTCGTTGGCGACCAGCCATGCCTTGGCGGTCTCGACCATGCTGTCTGCTCGCGGCCCGCTGACGAGGTACACGCCGACCGGAATCCACACGAGAAGGCCCGCCAGAGCGACGAAGAGCACCGCCAGTACGATCTCCTCGCTCGGAAGAAGCGGCGCGAGCTTGATCTCGGCCATCGCGAGAAGCGTGATTGCGAGGCGCTTCGCCCCGATTCCGACTGCGGCGCCGCCGACGAGCGCCATCCTCGGGGTGAGGTGGGAGAGCTTCGTGCCCAGCGAGAGCTTCTCCCTCAGCGCCACGGTTCTGGATGTCGAGGTCGGCGGTCGCTCGGGACGTCCCGGACGCTCGTGCCAGGCGGCCGCGAGTAACGCCACACCGAGCGCCAGCTCGAGCGCTCCCAGAACGGCGTTGTGCTGTCCGCGGGCGTCCGGCACGGACGAGCCGATGAGCAGAGCGACGAGGCAGACGCCGCCCTGCCCGAGCAAGAAGCCCGCGGCGAGCGCGATCCCATTCCTCCGTCCATGGCTGCTGGCGAGTACGGTCAGCGTCGCAGCGAGAACGACCGGGCTTGCTGCGGCGACGAGCGAATAGACGAGGATCTGGAGTGTCGCCTCTCCCATTTCTCGGAAGGATCATGTCGTATCCCTCTCCTATGATCGTCGCGTGAACGGGATAGCCGCGATCCTCGCGATCGCCGCCGCGGCGTTCTTCGCCATAGCGGCAACGCTGTGGCAGAAGGCATCGCTCGGCCTCGACACGGTCTCGATCCGGCAGCCCAAGTCGATCCTCACTCTCCTGACCCGGTGGGTGTGGCTTCTCGGCCTGGGGGCACAGCTCGCAGGCGTCGCGCTCCAGGGCGCGGCTCTCGACCGTGGCAGGGTCGCGATCGTCCAACCGCTCCTCGTCACGTCGATCATCTGGGCGATCCCGTTCGGGTACTTCCTCACGGCACAGAAGATCCTCAGGCGCGAGGTGATCGGTGCTGCGATTTGCGTTGCCGGGCTCGGGATCTTCGGCGCCTTCGGAGACCCGAGCCAGGGTGTCGACGATGCGCCCGGCTCGGACTGGGCAGCGGCGATTCTCCTCATCACGGCGATCTGCTGCGCGCTGCTTCTCTTCGCCAACCGCGGCGGCGCAACGGCGAAGGCCGCTCTCTTCGGAACCGTCGCGGGCGTGCTCTACGGGCTCTCGGCGACGCTGATGAAGCCGGTCGTCGAGAGCTTCCACACGGAAGGATGGGATTCACTCGGCAACTGGGAGCTCTGGGTGATGCTCGTAGCCGGTGGCGTGGGCTTCGTGCTGCAGCAGATCTCGCTCTCGTCAGGCCAGCTCGTGATCTCGGTGACGACCGTCTCGGTCGCAAACCCGGTCATCAGCGTCATGCTGGGCGTGCTCATCCTCGAGGAGCGGCTCGACGACACCGTCGTTGCGGTCGCCGGGCTGGCCCTTGCGCTCTTCGGCGCAGTCGTGATTGCCTCGACGCAGGAGAAGGAGAAGGCAACCGCCGGCTCGGACGGGGCCCGGACCGCCGCGTAGGGGGTTCCGCCTCTACGCTGCGACGCGACTCGAGGCGGCCGTCCGGCCAGTCTCGAGGTGCTGATGCGACGGGCAGTACTCGCGCTCCGGGAGCGGGGTGCGCTGGCAGGGCTTGCCCTTGCGGGTCGTCGCCCGGCACCGGGCCGATCCGCCGTCGAAGGCTCCGGCCTCGATCTGCTCCTCTACGTAGGCGACGGCTGCCCCGATCCCCTGGCTAACGGCCCAGGAGACCTGAGCCTGCGCGGTAATCGGGAAATAGCGGCGGATGTCCGCGAACAGCGCCCGCTCGGGCTTGGCGAAGTAGCGAGGATCGCGTGCGAGCCGCTCGACAGTCTCCTCACATGCCGCGAGCACGTCCCTGCGGTACTCGAGCTGGGTCTCGAGGTCGACGTAGGGGTCGATGAGATCCTTGATCGACCGGTAAATCGCCCGAGAGTATTGATACATGACGGCCTGGATTCTGTCGTTCATCAGCTATGTTCCAGTATGGAGTACATGAGATGAAAGTCCTGCAAAGAACTCTTAAGCGCGTGTTAAGTACCGCAGTGCCTAACCACAGTTTAGCCGGCTCTTGTCCCTGTTACAAAGTTGTGTCTGACATTGGCCTTTCGCAGGCCCGCCAGACGTAGGGACGGGCTAGGGCGTGACGCGGCGCGTGTACGCGTCCGAGAAGCCCGCCGACCGCGCCTGGGGCAGCGCAGCCTTCGCCTGGTCGAGCGTCGAGTAGACGCCACTGAAGACGGCATAGAAGCCGGGGCGCAGGCTCGAGAACTCCGACGAATTGAGCACTCCAACCTGCGGCAGTCCCGCGGAGGTCGCCCCCATGGCCACCGACTCGGCTGCCGCCTCACCCTTCGATTGCGGAATCGACGCAACGATCACGGTGTATCCGGACTGACCCTGGGGCCAGCCGGTTCCCTGGTTCGACGGTATCGTCGTCGTCGGCTCCGTGGGAGTCGTGGTCGCGGGCTCGGTCGGCGTCGTCAGGCTCGGGTCGGTTCCCTGGGGGACGAGCGTGGTCTCGACGGGTGGAAGTCCGGTGTCTGCCGCGCCGGTGTCGGCGCCGTCCGTCGCCGGTAGATCGGTCGAGGGGACGAAGGTCTGCGTGACCGGGCCCGCCAGGGTCGTCTCGAGCGGGAGCGTCGTCGTCGCCGCTGCGGGCGAACCGCCTCCATCGCCCCTCGTGAGGAGGATGCCGGTCACGACACCGCCGATCGCCAGGAGAGCACACAGGAGCCCGGCCGCGATCAGCGCCGCGGGCACTCGCGCCTCGCGGTAGGCCGGGAGCCGCGCGCCGCATTCGAGGCAGTACTCCTGATCGGCGTCGTGCGGCGTGCCGCAGTTCGGGCAGTTTTCCTGCCGAGGCGGCTGGTCGTCGCCCGCGTCGCCCGGAATCGTCACGACCAACCTCGCCAGTTCTTCGCCGCTTCGGGTGGTGCGAGCGTGGTCGGCCGGCCGCAGTGGGAGCAGAACCTCGCGCCGGGCTCGAGCGCCCAGCCGCAGCTGCAGAGGATCTCGGTACCGCCATCGACCTGGGGAGCGGCTTCAGGCTGATCGGACGGGGGTGTCTCGATCTCCGCCACGAGACGCTCGAGTTCCAGGATCCTGCCGGCCTGCGCCGCAAGCATGTCCGGGTTCAGGCGCTCCTGCCTGACCATCTCGAGCGTCAGGCCGCCGAGATCGCGAATCCGGACGTCTCGCTCGCGCGCGAGCTTGTAGAGCTTGCGGTGAACGCCGATTCGCCTCGGCTTGAACGACCAGTCGAGGCGTGTGGCAAGCCCGCCTGAGGCCACCCGGACGGCCTTCGGGTCGACGATCTCCTCATGCTCGTCAGTCATTCGGGGAATTGAACCATGCGGCGCGGCCGTGGGTACGAGCGTCCTTTAACCTTTCGCGCGGTGGGCGCGGAGGGAATCAGGATCGTCGGCGTCGTCGGGCTTGGCACCATGGGGGCGGGCATCGCGCAGGTGTGCGCCCAGGCCGGGCTCGAGACCGTCGCGAGGGAGCTGACGCCCGACTTGGCCGAGCGAGGCCGCCAGACGATCGAGCGGTATCTGGGCCGGGCGGTCGAGAAGGGCGCGCTGACGGCGAGCGAGCGAGATGCCGCTCTCGCGCGGCTGACAGTGACGGACGACCTCGGAATGATGGCACCATGCGATCTCGTCGTCGAGGCGGCCGTGGAGGACGTCGGCGTGAAGGAGACACTCTTCCGCGAGCTCGACGGCGTCGTACCGGCCGACACCGTACTGGCAACGAACACGTCTGCGCTGTCCGTGACCCAGGTCGCGTCGGCGTCGGCTCACCCCGAGCGCGTCGTCGGGCTCCACTTCTTCAACCCGGCGCCGATCCTGCCGCTCGTCGAGGTCGTCCGGACGGCCCTCACGTCGGACGAGGCCTTCGCGCTCGCGTTCGCATTCGCCGAGCGGCTCGACAAGACGCCGATCGCCTGCAACGACTCGCCCGGGTTCGTCGTGAACCGGATTCTCATTCCTGTCCTCAACGATGCGGTGCGCGTGCTCGACGAGGGGACGGCGAGCGCCGAGGACATCGACACGGCGATGCGTCTCGGCACGAACTGGCCGATCGGGCCGCTGGCGCTGATAGACCTGATCGGGGTCGACGTGCACGTGCGCGCGGCGGAGGCGCTCTGGGAGGCATATCGCGAGCCGCGCTTCGCGCCTCCGTCAAGGCTTGTTCGGATGATGAGCGCCGGCCATCTCGGCCGGAAGAGCGGCCGCGGCTTCTTCGGATACTGACGACGCTGGAACGGTTTGGAGTCCGTCCGGGCCACGCCGTACGATCGCGCTCGTGACGATGTGCGCGTGGTGCCGCAGGAGTCTCCTGGCCGGTGAGCGGTACCGCCACTGGGAGCCAGCTGAGGAGACGCGTGGCGAGCGCGTCGTGTGTGGACTGTGCGAGCCGGAGGCGGCACAGGTGGGATGGGTCCGGTCGGCGCGGCCGACGCAGCGCGAAGGCTCGTCAGGCCTCACGACAAGCGTGCGCAAGGTCGCCTGACGAACGTGGCTCGGGGCGGTTCGGCGCCGTCAGGCTGCGAGCGACGGGCCGTCCTTCGCCCAGCGGATCTCGGGATGCCGCGCCGAGACGTCCGCCCAGATACGTGAGGCTTCTTCTGCCGAGATGAGTTCGAGGCGGACGGCGTTCCGCGTCGCTGCCGCCGCCCCGAGAACGTACGGCTCGAGCTCCGGTTTACGCTTGACGTTCCGCTCGCCGGCGAGGGCAAGCACCTCGAGCCGGGTGGCGAGGAGGCGGAGCGTCCTGTCGTGGCGGGAGCACGTGGTCATCGGCTGGATGGTAAGCGCCTCGACGGACTCCTTCGCCCGAGACTGCGCCGTTCCTTCGTATCTGCTTACACTTTCTTTACGCCCCGCTGACTGCGCACCCACCTTGCGCAGCAATACTCCATGCACGACGTCATGGCCCGACGCCTTCTGATCCCCCTCCTCGTTCTCGCCTTCCTGCTCGGAACGGCAACCGTGGCGTCCGCGCGCCCTGTGCTTCGCTCCGATCAGGAGAACGGGATCGAGCTCGTCGACGGCAACGGACGGACGACGATCGGCCTGCGCGGCGCTCTCATCGGTTCGGTGGGGAGCGGAACCGTCTGGGTGACCGATCTTCCCGGCAAGGTCGAGACAGACATCGTCGTGATCGGCGATGACGACAGCTACCAGCTGGACAATCAGACGACCGTCTACCAGGGCACGGGTCTCCGGTTTCGCGTCTTCCGTGGCCGCTGGCGAGTGCGTATTCGGGGCTCCGACATCAACGTGAGCGCGGTCGGGACTGGGACCGTCAGTCTCGCGGGCAGAGGACGCTATTCGGTCGCCGGGGGGCCCTATCACTACTGGACCGACGTCTGGAAGACCGTCAAGCTCGGCGGCTGAGCCGCCGATCCTGGGAAAGTCGTCATGGCGCATGGTGTGCAGAAGGTGCTGGTCGTCGAGGATGAGGAGAGCATCGCCTCGTTCGTCGCCATGTACCTGAAGAAGGGCGGCTTCAACGTGACGGTCGCCGGAACCGGAGCCGAGGCGCTGTCACGCGCGGCCGCCGATGTCCCGGCCCTCATCGTGCTCGACCTGGCGCTTCCGGACATCGACGGAATCGACGTCTGCCGGCGCATCCGTCAGCGCTCGGACGTTCCGATCCTGATGCTCACGGCCCGTGACGACGACGTCGACAAGATCATCGGTCTCGAGGTCGGCGCCGACGATTACCTCACGAAGCCCTTCAACCCGCGCGAGCTCGTGGCGCGGGTGAAGTCCATCCTGCGCCGGACGGGCCCGGCTCGTCGGGCCGTCGAGAGTGCAGTCCTCACCCATGGCCACCTGCACATCGACTCGGGACGGCGCGAAGCGATGGTCGACGAGGTCGAGGTGCAGCTCGCGCCGAAGGAGTTCGACCTGCTCTGGGAGCTCCTCGACCACCGCGGCCTCGTCCTTACCCGTGACCAGCTCCTCGAGCGTGTCTGGGGCTACACGTTCGCCGGGGATACCCGGACTGTCGACGTCCACGTCAGGCAGCTCCGCAGGAAGCTCGGCGACGCCTGTCCGATCGTGACGGTCTGGGGGGTCGGGTACAAGGTCTCAACCGAGCCAAAGCCCGTGCCCGTCTAGAGGGTCGCGCGCTACTCTCGTACCATGCGGTCGCTCCGCTTCCGCGTTCCGGCGTTCTTCGTTCTGGGGGTCCTGATCGCGGGCCTCGTCACCTCAGTGATCGCGATCCGGCTCTTCCAGGACTACACCGAGAGCCAGACCGTCAAGGATCTGCGGCGGCAAGCCCAGTCGCTCGCTGATCTCTACGAAGCGCAGGCGCTCCAGAGCGTCGACGAGGGAACCGCGGCGCCGCGTCTCGCCGCGCCGAGGCTCGAGCAGGCGACCGGCGCCAACCTCTACTACATCGGGGTCGAGATCTTCCCCGGCGAGACATCCGGCCTCAGGCGTCTGACCCAGAAGCAGGCCGGGTTGGCAGGGCTTCCATCCGAGACCGGCGACATCGAGTTCACGCCGCCCGGCGAGGATCGCACGTTCGTCGCGATCGTCGAGCCGATCACGCTCGGTGGGGAGACGTTCGGCGCCCTCGTCGTGGCGAAGCCGAAAGCGGAGCTCGGCGACCGCTGGCTCGTGCTCGTCTGGCGGGTTGGGCTCGCCTTCCTCGGCGGGCTGATCGTTGCTGCCGGGCTCTTCTGGTACCTCTCTCGGCGACTGACGAAACCTGTGCTCGCCCTCTCGGCGGCCGCCGACGAGGTCGCCTTGGGGCACTATGACGTCGAGCTCCCGACGATCTCCTCGGGCGACGAGATCGGACACCTCGCCGATCGGTTCAGGGAGATGACGGAGCGCCTCGCAGAGGCAAGCCAGCTTGAGCGCAACTTCCTGATGACCGTATCGCACGAGCTCCGCACGCCTCTGACCGCGATCCGCGGGCACGCCGATGCGCTGCGCGAGGGGCTCGTCGAGGATCCGGCCTCCAGGGAGGCCTCCCTGGACGTGATCCACACGGAGACCGATCGGCTGTCCCGGCTCGTCGGCGACCTCCTCGACCTCGCGAAGCTGAATGCGAACCGGTTCACCCTCGTCGACGAGGAAGTCGATCTGGAGCGCCTCCTCGAGCAGGCATATCAGGGGTTCGTCGAGGACGCCCGCCGGCGCGCAATCAGCTACGAGCGGTCGATCGAGGAGGCACCCGTGGTGACGACCGACGGCGATCGTGTCCTTCAGGTCGTCTCGAACCTCCTCGCCAACGCCTTCGAGTGGACACCCGACGGCGGTGATGTCGAGCTCCGTTTCGCGATGGCGGCCAGCGAGATCCGCGTCTCCGTGTCCGACAGCGGCCCCGGGATCCCCGTCTCGGATCGCGAGCGCATCTTCAGCCCGTTCTGGTCGACGAACGGCCAGGGAACGGGCCTCGGCCTCGCAATCGCCCGAGAGCTCGCAGGGGCGCTCGGCGGGCGGCTCGAGCTCCGTTCGCGCCCGACCGGCGGCTCGACGTTCGATCTCGTCCTGCCGGCAGCTGGCCAGGTCGGTGACGTCGAGCCTTCTCGGTACGCACCGGCTCCTGTCTAGCAAGGAGCGAAGCGACGTGCAGCGGACGCGCGGGCTCCGCGGTCAGAGTACGTTGCGCCCCTAACGGGCTGGTATCGCGGGCTGGCGCCCGCGATGGAGCTTCGCGGCCTGTTCGGCCGCTGCCGCGGCCGTGAGCCTTCGTGGCCGGCTTCGCCGTCCACTGCGCGGCGCCCCTAGCGGGGCGCCTTGCGTTCTTCGAGTCGGAGGATCGATCCCGTGGGTGTTCGCTCGTCGAGAGCCCGCTCGAGGCGGTCGAGGGTTCGCTCGAGGCGGTCGAGGCGCCTGTCGACGCCCCGCCAGCCGGACGCGATCAGGTCGACGAGTAGCTCGAGATCCTCGACCCGGGCCTTCCGCTCAGCTGTGAGGTCGACATGCAGGCTCTCGAGGCGGCGGATCGTTTGCGCCGACAGTCCGCGCACCTCGGCAAGGTGGCGTGCGACTGGCATGACCTCGGCGCGGAGCGAGTCGTGGAGCGCGTTCGTGACGCGATCGGGAAGCGTCGCCTCGAGCTCCGCTGTGCTCTGCGCGAACGACTCGAGTTGCGCTCGTGCCCGGTCGAGCGACGCGGAAACCTCTTCCTTCTCGGTGCCCTCTGCACGGAGGGCCGAGAGGCGCTTCTGGGCCCGCTCGACCGCGTCACCTTCCACAGCGGTGACTGTACCGTTCGCGCCGGATGAGGACATCGGAGCTCGAGTACGAGCTTCCCAGGGAGCTGATCGCGCAGACGCCGCTCGCGAGACGAGACGCCTCTCGGCTGCTCGTGTACGACCGGAAGGCCCAGGAGGTGCGGCACAGGACGATCGGCGATCTTCCGGTCGAGCTCGGCGCCGGAGAGCTTGTGGTCGTCAACGACACGCGCGTCGTACCGGGGCGCATTCCCGTCACGCGACCGATGGGAGGCGCGGCCGAGATCCTCCTGCTCGAACGGCTCAACGGCTCGCTCTGGGAAGCGCTCGCGAAGCCCTCCCGTCGCCTGCGACCCGGCATGCGACTCGATTCACCGGCGAATCCGGTCGAGCTCGTCGAGCCGCTGGGCGAGGGGCGGTGGCTTGTCCGCGTCGACGGTGAGCCCCGCGGGGACGTGCCGCTTCCGCCCTACATCCATGAGCGCCTCGTCGACGCCGATCGCTATCAGACCGTCTACGCGGACGAGTCCGGCTCCGCGGCTGCACCCACCGCCGGCCTCCACCTCACGCCGACGCTCCTCGAGAGGCTCGACGTCGAGCGCGTGACCCTCCACGTCGGACTCGACACGTTCAGGCCGCTTGGTGAGGACGTCGTCGAGGAGCATCGGATGCACGGCGAGCGCTACCGGGTCGAGCCCGCGACGTGGGAGCGCATCCGGGCCGGCGTGCGGGTCGTCGCTGTCGGGACGACGAGTCTTCGCGTCGTCGAAACCGTCGCGAGCGGCGCGCCGCTCGAGGGCAGAACCGAGCTCTTCGTGACGCCCGGATTCGAGTTTCGCCGTGTCGACGCGCTTCTCACGAACTTCCACCTGCCGCGCTCGACGCTCCTCGCGCTCGTCATGGCCTTCGCCGGCGTCGAGGAGACGCGCGAGCTCTATCGAATCGCGATCGACGAGCGGTACCGGTTCTACTCCTTCGGCGACGCGATGCTCGTCCTGTGACGTTCGAGCTGGTCGCGCAGGACGGCCCGGCGCGCTCCGGTGTGCTGAGAACCGCGCACGGAGACGTTCCGACCCCCGCGTTCATGCCGGTCGGCACGAAGGCCACGGTCAAGGGAATCGACCCTGACGCTCTGCGCGACCTCGGGGCCGCCATCCTGCTCGGCAACACGTACCACCTGCACTTCCGCCCCGGGGTCGAGACGATCGAGGAGCTCGGCGGGCTCCATCGCTTCATGGCGTGGAACGGACCGATTCTCACCGACTCCGGCGGCTTCCAGGTCTTCTCGCTGCGAGACACGATCCGCGCGGTCGACGACGACGGCGTCTCGTTCAGGTCGGTCTACGACGGCGACTCGGCGCGGCTCACGCCCGAGCTCGCGGCCGATATCCAGCGCAGACTCGGCTCCGACATCGCCATGGCCCTCGACATCTGTCTTCCGGCGCAGGCGTCCGCGGCAGAGCTCGAGGTCGCAGCCGCGCGCACGACAGCCTGGGGACGCCGGCAGCTCGCCGCGCCACGCGGAGCCGGGCAGCTTCTCTTCGGGATCGCGCAGGGTGGCGTCCATCCGGAGCTCAGGCGGCGGTCGATCGAGGAGATCACCTCGCTCGGATTCGACGGCCACGCGCTCGGAGGTCTGAGCGTGGGGGAGGAGCGGGGTCTCATGCTCGACACGGTCGGCTGGGCGGCGCCTCTCCTTCCGGCCGACAAGCCCCGCTACTTCATGGGGATCGGCGATCCCGAAGGCATCCTCGAGATGATCGCGCGCGGGATCGACATGTTCGACTGCGTCCTGCCGACGCGGCTCGGGCGTACCGGGGCGGCGCTCACCTGGAGCGGGCGGCTGAACCTGAAGAACGTCGCCTTCGCGCGCGACAGGCGTCCGCTCGACGAAGACTGCTCCTGCCCGGCCTGCACGCGCTTCTCGCGCGCCTATCTCCGCCATCTTGTGAACCAGCAGGAGCTGCTCGGACTGATACTTTTGTCAATGCACAACGTGCGCTTCGTACTCGACGTCACAGCCGGCGCGCGGGCGGCGATTGCGCTCGGAGAGTTCGGCGCCTATCGGGACGCCGCGCTCGAGAGGCTCGCGGGCTAGGAGGAACCAGTGGCTTTCATCATCGTTCTCGTCGCAATGCTGGCGTTCATGTATCTGCTGCTGATCAGGCCGCAGCGAGCGAAACAGCGCAAGACCCAGGAGATGCTCAGCCAGCTCGGGCCGGGAGACGAGGTCCTGACCGTCGGGGGTATCTACGGCGACGTCGTCGAAGTCGAGGAGGACAAGGTCGTGCTCGAGATCGCCGAGGACGTCCACATCGAGGTGTCCCGACGCGCGATCGCTCAGATCATCCACGATGAGCCGCCTGTCGACGAGGCGGCCGGAGAGCTCGAAGAGGCCGAGGATGTCGATGACGGTGTAGACGAGCCGACCGACGAGGAAGCCGCAGCCGCCGAGTCCGTAGAGGAAACGGCCGAGGAGACGGAGAAAGAGATCCAAGAGCGCGCCAGGTAACCCGGCCGCTACTCTCGTCAAATGCGCCGGTACCGCGTCATCCTGCTGCTCGTGGTCGCGCTCGTAGGCGGCGCTATCGCTCTCGCGATCACGAAGAGCCCGACACTCGGGCTCGACCTGCAGGGAGGGCTCGAGGTCGTCCTCGAAGCCCAGCCGCCGCCCGGTCAGGAGATCACGACGCAGGACCTCGACCGTTCGATCGAGATCATGCGGAGCCGGGTCGACAAGCTGGGTGTCGCCGAGCCCGAGATCCGAAAGCAGGGGAAAAACCAGATCGTGATCGAGCTCGCCGGCGTGCACGATCAGGCGCGGGCGGCAGACATCATCGGTAAGACGGCTCAGCTCGAGTTCTACGACCTCGAGGGAGACCTCGTGCCCCCGTCCATCTCCGGCCAGGGGTTCCCGGTCGCTCGCAACGCCCTCTATCCGGTCTTGAAGGCCGTCCAGGACGATGCGAAGAAGGGCACGCCGAGCGCCTGGTACCTCTACGGGAAGGACAAGCGGCTGCTCGGTGGGCCCGAGCCCACGAAGCAGGCGATCCTCGACCAGCTTCCGGACGGAAAGGCCCCTGCCGGGTCCGAGTTCCTCGCCGTCCCGGCGAACCGGATCATCCTAAGCTGCAGCTCTGACAGCGCGGTCGTCTGCCCGGGCCTGAACGGGGCTCCGGCGCCCGGCACGACCTACTACTACCTGTTCCGGCACCTGCCGACGCGCGAGCCGAATCCGGTCCCGGAGATGACCGGAGACGACCTGAAGCTTCGCGGCACGCGACAGGACTTCGATCAGACGAACCAGCCGATCGTCGTCATGCAGTTCACAGACCAGGGCGCCGACACGTTCCACGACATCACCCGCGAGCTCGCCGTCCGGGGCAAGACGCAGACGCAGATCCTCGCGAGCCCGGACCCGCTCCTCCAGCATTTCGCGATCGTCCTCGACAACGAGATCCGCTCGTGGCCGTCGATCGACTACAACCAGTATCCGGACGGCATCGCCGGCAACTCGGCTCAGATCACGGGGCTCGCGTCGGTCCAGGAGGCACAGGACCTGGCGCTCGTCCTCCAGACGGGCGCCCTGCCGGTGCGGTTCGAGCAGGTCGACCGAACGGACATCTCCGCGACGCTCGGGCAGGACTCACTACGCCAGGCGCTCATCGCGGCGATCGGCGGCCTCATCGCGGTAGCCGTCTTCCTGCTTCTCTTCTACCGCTTCCTCGGTCTGATCGCGATTGCCGGCCTCGCGATCTACGGAGTGCTCCTCTACGGGGCTCTGCTCCTCTTCAACGTGACGCTCACCCTTCCCGGCTTTGCCGGCTTGATCCTCACGATCGGCGTCGCCGCGGACGCGAACATCGTCATCTTCGAGCGGATCAAGGAGGAGGTGCGCAACGGGCGATCGGTGCGGGCTGCGATCCCGACCGGCTACCAGAAGGGCTTCAAGACGATCATCGACGCGAACGTCGTCACGATGATCACCGCGTTCGTCCTGTTCGCGGTTGCGACCGCCGGCGTGAAGGGCTTCGCGCTGATGCTCCTGATCGGCACGGCGATGTCGATGTTCACTGCGGTAGCCGCCACGAGAGCGCTTCTCGGCCTCCTTTCCGGCTTCAGGTGGTTCGACAACCCGGCCTTCATGGGCGCGAGCGCGATGAAGATCCCGCGCTGGCAGCGGATCGACTTCATCGGCCGACGGAAGTACTGGTTTGCCGTGTCGGGGGCTGTGGTCCTGATCAGCATCGTCTCGCTCGGCTGGCAAGGCCTCAATCTCGGGATCGACTTCAAGGGCGGCAGCCAGGTTGCGTTCCAGACGAAGGAGCCGGTGACCGTCGACAGGGTCCGGCAGCAGGCGTCCGAGGTCATCCCCGGGAGCGCGGTCGTGCAGGGCCGCGGGAGCGAGACCGACGGGCGCTTCTCGAGCTTCCAGATCCGCACCGAGTCGCTCACCCCTGACGACCAGGCGGTGCTGCAACGGACGCTCCAGAACGGCCTGAACGTCGACTCGTACTCGATCCAGAACGTGTCGGGGAGCTTCAGCTCTCAGATCCTTCGCAGCGCGATCCTCGCGATCGTCGTGTCACTGCTCCTGATCGTCGCCTACATCAGCATCCGCTTCCAGTGGAAGTTCGCGATTCCGGTGCTCGTGGCACTCGTCCACGACATCGTGATCACGCTCGGGATCTACTCCCTCACCCAGCGAGAGATGACGACCTCGACGATTGCCGCCGTCCTCACGATCCTCGGCTTCTCGATCTACGACACGATCATCATCTTCGACCGTATCCGGGAGAACATTCCGCTCATGCGGCGCTCGAGCTTCGCCGCGATCGCGAACCAGTCGCTCTGGGAGACGATCCGGCGCTCGCTGGCCACGACTTTCATCACGCTCCTGCCGGTGATCAGCCTGCTCATCTTCGGAGGGGACACCCTGAAGGATTTCGCCTTTGCGCTGCTGGTCGGGATCCTCTCCGGGGCCTACTCGACGATCTTCATCGCCACGCCCCTGCTCACGATCATCAAGGAGCGCGAGCCCGAATACGCAGCCCGCACGGGAGAGAACGAGCCCGTCGAGAAGCTGCTCGACCCGGAGCCGGGCGCCGCGATCGCCGCCGCGGCGGCGGCTCCCGCACGACGATCCCTCTCGCGTCGCGACCGTCGTCGGGCCGGTACGGCCACGACGCCGGACACAGTGGGGAACGGCGCCGCGGCACTCGAGAGCGATGTGGTCGAGGAGACCTACCCCGTCGAGGATGCCGAGCCCGCAGCGGCCGATCAGGCGCCGGGCGACGACGACGTTCAGGACGTTTCGGCGGGCGATGTGCCCCGAGCGGCGGATCCGGCCGCCCGCCGGGAAGAGCGACGCAAGCGACGAAGGACGAGGCCGCATGGGCGAGCACGCTGATCAGCCGGAGCCCGAGGATGACGTCGCGGAGCTGTCCGGGGAATCGACCGCTGCCGACGGGGACGCAGCCGAGCCGTCGAACCGCGACCTCACCCAGCACCTCCTGCTCGCCGGGCTCGGAGCCCTCTCGCTCACGCGCGAGAAGGCAGAGTCCCTGGTCGACGATCTCGTGAAGCGCGGTTCGACTGACAAGCAGGACGAGGCGAGCGATTCGCTCACGG
>JBBQXH010000023.1:0-13950 GCA_038209835.1 Gaiellales bacterium
CTAGCCCCATCAGAAAGCGGGCGGCGAAGAAGAGCGGGAGGCTCGTCGACGAGAGAAAGCCGACGGCGCCGACTGCCGAGAGGCCGAGGGCGACCGCGAGGACGGTAGCGGCGCCGAACCGTCGCACCCCGTAGCCGGCCGGATAGAAGCCGATCACCATCCCGGCCCCGAACGTTGCGACCAGGGCGCCGGCGGCGGCAGGCCCAGCCCCGGTCGCATTCGAGATCGCCGGAACGATCGGCCCGATGATTCCGTAGCCGATCGCGTCGATGATCCCCAGCACGAGGAACGCCGGATACGAGACGCGGTTGTGGGTTGACAAGGGACTCAGGCGGGCGTGCGCTCGCGTCGGGCTTGCAGAGCTTGATTCGCCTTCACCGCGAGCCACAGCTCCATGCGCTGCTCGGGCTCGTCCGGATGCCGGCCCGTCTGCTCGCGCAGGCGCTCCATCCGATAGCGCAGCGTGTGCCGGTGGACGCCGAGGCGCTCGGCCGCCTCGCTCCAGCGACAACCGGAATCGAGCAGTGCGGTGAGGGACTCGATCAGCCAAGCGTTGTCGGAGGCCGGCCCGAGCACCCGATCCACGAATGCCTCGAGCGCCGCATCGGGAAGATTCAGGAGCAGCTCGAGCGAGCCCAGGTCATGGTAGGAGGCGACGGCGAGGGTCGAGGCGTCGAGCGCCGCGCGCGCCTCGAGCAGGCTCCGCCCCAGGGCACGGCCGCGTGCGGGCCTCCCGACGCTCACTCGGGCGCCGGGCTCGCCTTCCACGATCCTCTGCGCCAGCGCCAGAACGGTTTCCTCGCTGGCGGCCTCGACGAGGAACGAGGCCTTCTCGCGACGAGCTGTCGAGAGATACCGGACGGCGCGGCGATCCAGCTCACGAGCCACCGAGAGCCGGAGCCGCTCACCCGTCAGCCCATTCGTCGGAACGGCGAGGAGGGCTGCGTACTCCCTCGCCGGCTCGAGCCCGAACGCGGCCATCCGGCGAGCGGCCTCCCGATCGTCGAGGCGCTCGTGCTCGAGATCCTCGAGCAGATCTCCGGCGAGCCGGAGCTCGGCGGCCGAGACGGCATGACGCTTCGAGAGCTCGAACGCGAGGGCTGTCTGACCGTGGTGGAGCACGAGCCGGTCGTACTCGCCGAAATCGGCACCGTCTCGAGCGGCCATCAGGGTGGCCATCTCGTCGTCGGCGACCACAGGCAGCTCGAGCGCCCCCTCGAAGGAGAGCCGTTTGCGCGCGTGGCGCTCGGCGAGGACGCGACCCGCCGCGTCCACGAGCGCGAGGCTGCAGCCGAGGTGGTTGCAGAGAACGGCGAGGAGAGCCTGAAGCCCGCGATCATGGACGATCGCCTGCGCCAGCCGTTCGTGGACCTCGAGGGCCTGGGTCACGATCTCGAGCTGCTCGTTCGCGAGATGGGAGAATACCGCCTTCGAGATGGCGATGAACGGCAATTCGTATGGGACCGCGAGTACAGGAAAGCCGAGGCGGTCAGCCTCGGTGACGATGGCATCGGGCACGTCGTCGTGGCCGAATCCGAGGCCGAAGCCGAGCGCCGCGACATCGTGCTCGTGCAGCAAGCGCAGATAGGCCTTCTGGCTCTTCGCGCTCGACCCGACCGCGAGCCCGGTGGTCAGCAGCAGCTCGCCGCCGCTCATCCAGGGCGTCGGATCCGCCAGCTCCGACGCGTGAAGCCAGCGGACGTCGTTCGGAAGACCGTTGACGCCCGCGACTGCGCTGAGATCCAGCGAGGGTATCGCCACGATGTCCTGAACGGTCAACATCTCAGACGGCCCGGTTATACAGGATGTCGAACGCGGCCTCGTTAGGATTCAGGCGATGGAACGGACGTATGCCCAGTCAGGCGTCTCGCTCGAGAAAGGCGACGCGATCGTCGAACGCCTCAGGGCCGCGGTCGAGTCCACGCGAACGCCCGCCGTGGTCGGCGGCCTTGGCGGCTTCGCCGGCGTCTACGCCCTCGAGGGAAACCGCCTCCTCGCCGCATCCACCGACGGCGTCGGGACGAAGATCGTCCTGCAGCGGAAGTCCGGGAGACTCGCCTGGGCCGGCGCCGACCTCGCGGCGCATTGCATCAACGACGTCCTGACAACGGGTGCCGACCCGCTGTTCTTCCTCGACTACGTGGCCGCGCACCGCCTCGACCTCGGCCAGGTCGCGGAGCTGGTGGAGGGGGCCGCCGAGGTCTGCAAGGAGGCAGGATGCGCGATCCTCGGCGGCGAGAGCGCCGAGATGCCGGGCGTGTACCGGGACGGGGAGATCGACTTCGCCGGAACGTGCGTCGGACTCGTCATGCGTGACGCTCTGATCGACGGCTCCCGGGTCGAGGACGGCGACACCGTTCTCGGGTTCCCGTCCGTCGGGCTCCACGCGAACGGGTTCTCGCTCGTCCGAACGCTGACCGGCGACGAGCCCTTCGACCCCGACCTGCTCCTCCCGCCAACTCGTCTCTACCTCGAGGACGTGCGGACACTGCGAACCCGCTGCGACGTCCGGGCGCTCGCCCATGTCACGGGGGGCGGGATCCCAGGCAACCTCTGGCGCGTGCTCCCGGCCGGGCTCGGCGCCGTCATCGATCTCCGCAGCTGGCAGCGGCCGCCGGTGTACGACTGGCTGGACGAGAAAGGTGTGTCCGAAAATGAGCAGCGCCGGGTCTTCAACCTCGGCATCGGCTACTGCGCCGTCGTCCCTGCGGCCGACGCGGGAGCTTCCGGCGCCATGGTGATCGGACGCGTCGAGGCCGGCGTCGACGGCGTCGTCTTCGCGGACGCGTGATCGGCGTCCTCGTCTCGGGCTCCGGGACGAACCTGCAGGCGCTCATCGACGACGGGCTTCCGATCTGCGCGGTCGCCAGCAACGTGGGCGGCGTCCCGGCGCTCGAGCGCGCGGCGCGAGCAGGTATTCCGACGGACGTCTTCCCGCTCGAGGCGTTCGAAACGCGCGAAGAGCGCGACCGGCACATGGCCGAATGGCTCGCGGGGCTCGGCGCCGACCTCGTCGTCTGCGCCGGCTACATGCACATCCTGACCGCGGCATTTCTCGACCGGTTCCCGCACTGCGTAATCAACGTCCACCCGTCGCTCCTGCCCGCCTTCCCGGGAACCCGCGCCGTCGCCGATGCGCTCGCCGCGGGCGTCTCGGAGACCGGTGTGACGGTGCACGAGGTCGACGTGGGAGTCGACACAGGCCGGGTGATCCTGCAGGAGCGCATGCCGATCCTCGCAGGCGATACATCCGAGACTGTGCTCGAGCGCGTCCACGCTGTCGAGCATCGCCTTCTGCCCCAGGCGGCTCGACAACTGCTCGGCCAGCGTTTACGTTCGCCCGAGTGATCCGGCGAGCGCTTCTCTCGGTCTACGACAAGGCCGGACTCGATGTCCTGGCCCGCGGCCTCGGCGACCTCGGGATCGAGATCCTCGCGAGCGGCGGCACGGCGGCGGAGCTGGAACGCCTAGGCCTCGAGGTGACACGCGTCGAGATGGTGACGGACTTTCCCGAGCTGCTCGGCGGGAGGGTGAAGACGCTGCACCCGCGCATCCACGCCGGGATCCTCGCCCGCCGCGATCACGAGGATGACCTCGCGGCGCTGACCGAGCACGGGATCGCGACCATCGACCTCGTCTGCGTGAACCTCTACCCGTTCGACCGGGTCGCGTGGCAGAAGGACGCGCGCGAGGAAGACGCGGTCGAGATGATCGACATCGGCGGGCCCGCGATGCTGCGGGCCGCCGCGAAGAACTTCGTGGACGTCGTCCCGCTCTGCTCTCCCGCCCAGTACGAGCCCACCCTCGCGGAGATCCGCGAGCACGGCGACCTCTCGCGCACGAGCCGTCGCGGGCTGGCGGCCGAGGCCTTCGCCCATACCGCCGCGTATGAGGCCTCGATCACGCGCTGGTTCGGCGATCGCGAGGCCTTCCCCGAGCGCCTCGTCGTGCCCCTGCAGAAGGAGGCGGACCTCGCCTACGGCGAGAACCCCCATCAGCGCGCTGCCTACTACAGCGAGATCGGAGCACCGCGGCACCTGCTCTCGAACGTCGATCAGGTCGCCGGGCGGGATCTCTCCTTCAATAATCTCGGCGACCTCGCGGCGGCGCGCTCGCTGCTCGAGGCGTTCTCGCTCCCGGGCTGCGTGATCGTGAAGCACGCCAACCCGTGAGGCTGCGCCGTGGCCGCCTCGCTCGGCGATGCCTATGCAAAGGCGCTCGCCTCGGATCCGATCTCGGCCTACGGTGGGATCGTTGCCCTGAACCGCGCCGTCGACGCTCAGCTTGCGAGCGCGCTCGCCGAGCAATTCATCGAGGTGCTGCTGGCGCCCGACTACGAGGACGAGGCGCTTGCCGTCCTGCGGGACAAGCCGTCGATGCGCATTCTCGTCAATCACGAGAGAGGCTTTACGGTGACGGGCGAGCGAGACTACCGGCGCGTCCCGGGCGGGATGCTCGTCCAGGACGCCGACTCGGCTCTCGAGGAACGCGAGTCGATGGAGGTCGTCACGCGCGCCCAGCCCTCAGAGCAGGCCTGGGGCGACCTCACGCTCGCGTGGCGCGTCGTCAAGCACGTCACGTCGAATGCGATCGTGATCGCGAAGGATCTTGCAACGATCGGGGTAGGGTCAGGGCAGATGAGCCGGGTCGACGCGGTCAGGCTCGCGGTCGAGAAGGCTCGCGAGCACGGTCACGACCTGGAAGGGGCGGTGCTCGCCTCCGACGCGTTCTTCCCGTTCGCCGACGGACCGGGGATCGCCCTCGCTGCGGGCATGACCGCGATCATCCAGCCGGGCGGATCGAAGCGCGACGACGAGGTGATCGCGGCGGCCGATCGGGCGGGTGCGGCGATGGTCTTCACGCACCGCCGCCACTTCCGCCACTGACCGCGGGCACAAGGCGGACGCAGGTAGTCCGCCGCCCGACGGACGTGACGTTTGGAAAGCACGAAAGGAGTACGCAAGTGTCAGATCTGATTGCGATCGGCTATCCCGACGAGGGGACAGCCGCGCAGGCACTCGAGGAGGCCCAGCGCCTCGCGAACGACCTGCTGATTCAGCCGGATGCCCTTGCGGCAATCCGGCGTGACGCGGAGGGCAAGTATCACACGACGACAACGCAGCATGCGGTCGGCGTCGGGGCCAGCTGGGGCATGTTCTGGGGCTTCCTGTTCGGTCTTCTCTTCTTCGTCCCCGTTCTCGGCCTCGCAATCGGCGCCGGCATGGGCGCGATCATGGGGAAGATCACCAAATCGGGAGTCGACAAGCAGTTCCAGGATCAGGTGCGCGACCAGCTGAAGCCTGGAACGTCGTGCCTGTTCATGATCGTCGAGAAGGTCACACCCGACAAGGCGATCGAGGCACTCAGCAAGTTCGGCGGCACCGTGATCAAGACGTCGCTCAGCCACGAGGCCGAGGCGGAGCTGCAGAAGGAACTGCACGGCGAAGCTGCCGCGTAGGCTCTTCAGTTCTCGTTTGTTGCGAAGGGCTCGCCAAGGCGGGCCCTTCGTGTCTCTACAGAAGACTCTCGTAGGCGGCCACGTAGTCGCCCACCATTCGCTCCGACGAAAAGCGCTCCTCGATGGAGCGCCGGCACTCGAGCGGATCGAGGGCGTCCGCCTCGGCGATCGCCGGGATCATTCCGGCGACGTCATCCACGATGAGCCCGCTGCGGCCGTGCTCGATGACCTCGGGAACGGCGCCGAAGCGCGTCGCGACCACGGGCGTCCCGCAGGCCATCGACTCGATCATGACGAGCCCGAACGGCTCCTCCCAGGCAATCGGGAAGAGCGTGACGCGGGCGTTCTGGAGCAAGTCGACCTTCTCGTCGTGCGAGACCTCGCCGAGGTATTCCATGCCCCACCCGAGGTTCGGTCGGACAAGGGTCTCGAAGTACTCCTTCTCGAGCGGCTCGCGCATCTTGCCGGCGATCTTGAGCGGCAGCTCGGCCTTTCTCGCCACCTCGATCGCCCGGTGCGCTCCCTTGTCCTCCGAGAGCCGACCGAGAAACAGAAGATAGTCCCCGCGGTGCGGGCTGACCGGATAGGCGCCGAGGTCGAGGGCGTTCGGGCAGTTGGCGATCCAAGGAAGATCCGGCTTCGGCCGGCGCTGGTTCATGGAGAGCGAGATGAGGCCGACGCCGGGTGAGACCCGGGCGATCTGCTCGTAGATGGGACCCGCCTCCCCGTCGAGCGGACCGTGCACCGTGTGCGCCACCGGGGTCGAGACGGCGCCGCCGAGCGCGGCGGCTGGAAGCCCCGAATGATCGTTGACGACGTCGAACTCGTTCGAGCGCTCGTAGCAGGCAAGCGCGTGGCGAAGCTCGGGGAGCGCGAGGCCGATCTTGTCGGAGGGCGCCTCGTCGAAGACCGAGACGAGTTTCGCCGTCGTCTGCGAGTCGCCGGAGGCAAAAAGGGTGACATCGTGGCCGGCGGCGACCAGCCCGTCCGCAAGCAGCGAGACGACCCACTCGATGCCTCCGTAGCCGGTCGGTGGGACAGGGAACCACACCGGGCTCAGGAGACCGATCCTCATGACTCCTCGACCGTGACCCTTCCGTCCTCGAGCCTCACATCCCAGCTCTGACCGAACGCTCGCACGCCTGACAGCTTGAGCGCGCCCACCCAAGAAGGCAACTCGTCGGGAATCCTCGAGACGAGCGTATGCCTGCGGTGATCCGGCTCCAGGCCGAGCAGGAGCTGAAGGAGCAACACGGGGGTGCCGGCGGCCCACGCCTGCGGCCGGGTCGCGGTCGGATACGCGATCGGGAAGGGCGTTTCTGTGCGGGAGAAGCCGGCGAAGACCTCCGGCAGCGAGTGATCGAAGTAGACGCTCGAGTTCAGCATCCGGCGGATGATCCGCTGCGCCTCGGACCAGCGTCCGCACCGGGCGAGCCCCCACGCGATCAGCGAATTGTCGTGAGGCCAGACCGTGCCGTTGTGGTATTCGAGCGGATTGAAGCCTGCATCGCTCGACGACATCGTCCGAACGCCCCAGCCCGACCAGAGATCCTCTCCCATGAGGGCGTCGACCACCGCATCGACCCGTTCGGCCGAGACGATGCCGGACAGAAGCAGGTGCCCCATGTTCGAGCAGAGCGAATCCACCGGCTTCTTGTCCCGATCGAGCGCGAGCGCGTAGTAGCCGCCGCGACGGTCGATCCAGAACGACTCGTTGAAGCGCACCTTGAGCTCGGCCGCCTCGCGCTCGAGCCGCTCGGCGAGCTCCCGGTCACGCCAGACCTCGCGAGCGAGCTCCGCCGTCCGGAGCTTCGCGTCGTACACGTAACCCTGGATCTCGACGGGTGCGATCGGTGATCGGGCAAGGGTGCCGTCGGCGAACTTCTGCGAGACGCCCGAGTCCTTCCACGACTGATTCTCGAGACCGTTCGGGGAGCGCCGGTGGTACTCGACGAACCCGTCGCCGTCGAGATCGCCGTACCTCTCGATCCACTCGAGCGCCTTCAGCGCAGGCACCCTGAGATCGCTGACGAGGCCGGCGTCATCGGTCCAGCGCCAGACCTCCGAGAGGAGGACGAGGTACAGGGGGGTCGCGTCGCAGGTTCCGTAGTAGCGGGGAAACCAGGCCATCGCCCCCTTACCGTTGCGAACCTCGTGGACGATCTTGCCGGGCTCGGCATCGATGGTCGCGTCGTCCTCGGTCGCCTGGAGCTCGGCGAGCGTGTGCAGGGCGCTCTGCGCGAGCTCGGGCCCGAAGAGCAGCGTCTGGAGGCACGTGATCAGCGTGTCGCGCCCGAAGACGGCCATGAACCAGGGCATCCCGGCGGCCGGCAGCTGCCCGTGCGTCCCCGTGCCGCGCATCCGCAACGATGCGAGGTCGGAGACGGAGCGCTGGAACGAGCGGTTGAGATCGTCCCAGCTGGAGCGGAGCTGCGGCACGCGGAGCTGCCAGGCGGAGAGCGAGGCGCGGATGCGGTCGATCTCGTCTCCGAAGTGGCGCTCGGCCGTCCGCGGCACCACCTGCACGCCGTCCTGGACGGCGAACACGTCGACGCGAAGCTGCCAGCGCTCACGCGGGTCGAGTTCGATTCTGTAGACGACGGTTCCATCCTCCACGACTCCTCGCTTCGAGAGCAACACCTGGGTCTGCCCGTCGAAGTCGTCGGTTGCGCTGAACAAGAACTCGTTCTCGCTCTCGTCGAAGAACGCCGGGACGAGCTCGACGCGCATGGCGCGCTCGGGATCTCCCAGTGCGAGATCGAACGCCTTGACGGCGAAGATGTCAGCGAAGTCCGTCCCGACCTCGAGCGCCAGATCGAACTCGACCCTGCGATCGGCGTGGTTCACGAGGATGACGTGCTCCTGCATCCCGTCGCCGACAAACCGGCGACGGGCGATCGAGATCTCGTCGTGCCTCAGGCCGCCCACGGGTGGATTCCTGAGGAACCAGGCCGCCGAGAAGTACTCGACCTTCCCGTGCGAGAGCAGCAGTGGCCGCGCACCGTTGATCCTGAGCGAGAGACGCGAGAGGAAGCGTGTGTCGTCGTCGAAGAACCCGGTCGTCGGGTCGGCGAGGTCGCCGAGCTCGTCCGACACGCAGAACGTCGCACCCTCGAGAATCGTGATCTGCATAGGACGTTGGTTAGTGCCCCCGGCCGGAAATACGCTCGTGCCCTGCCGGCTGCAAAGCGGCGCCGGTCGGAGTCCTCGGTCGCGCCCGCATCCTCCGGATACGAACGCTCCCTGCGTCCTTGCCCGGCTTGCTTTTCGCCGTCAGGATCATGACCGTATTTCCGACCGGAGGCACTTATCCGTCCCGGACGATGAGCTCCTGGCTCCCCTGCTGGAGGGGCTTGAGGACGATCTCGTCGATGTTCACGTGTGGCGGTCTCGTCACGGCAAAGAGGATGCAGTCGGCAACGTCGGTGGGAGTCACGTACTTCACACCCTGGTACACGGCCTGCTTCTTGTCGAGGTCGCCCTTGAAGCGGACGTCCGAGAACTCCGTGTCGCCGACCATGCCCGGGTCGACGGTCGTCACATGGATCTCGCCGACCAGCTCCTTGCGCATCATCTCGGTGAGAACCCGAACACCCCACTTCGAGACGACGTACCCGGAGCCGTAGCGGTAGGCCTCCCGACCCGCCCAGGAGCCGAGGTTGACGATGTGGCCGCTGCCCGCCTCCATGTGCGGGTAGACGAGCTTCGTCATGCGCATCAGGCCGAGCACATTCGTCTCGAACATGGTGCGGTCGTCGTCCTCGTCGCTCTCGACGACGGGAGCGCGCCCGAGTGCGAGCCCCGCGTTGTTGACGAGGATGTCGACCCGACCCCCGAGCGCCTCGGCCGCGTGCGCGACGAAGGCTTCGCAGCTCTCGGCGTCCATGACGTCCAGATGGGCGAGCAGATGACCCTCGCCCGCGAGCTCCCCCACGAGCGTCTCGAGCCTGTCCATCCGCCGCGCACCGAGCGCGAGTTGCGCCCCTTCCCCCGCCAGGGCGAGCGCGGTCGCCCGACCGATCCCGTTCGAGGCGCCCGTCACGATCGCCGTCTTCCCGTCGAGACTCATTCGCAAGACCTTAACGACCGAGGCCTGCAAGCGTCCGTTCCGCCTCCTCGGCCATCGCGCGGACGATCTCGCCCGCCGGGAGCACCTCGTGGACGAGGCCAACGCTCTGTCCCGCGTAGAGTGCGAGCGCTTCGAGTTCCCCTGCAGTGTCGTGCTCCGGATCCATGCTCGAATAGCGGGCGACTGGATTCCCGGCCGAATCGCAGGCCACGACGTCGCCCTCGCCGGGCCTGTGGCCGGGATCGGGCCGCCCGGCCGCCTCCCATAGCCTCACGGTGCTGTTGCGAAGCGTCCGGTGAGGAGCGCGTTCCCACCCGAGATTGAAGAGCTCGGAGTAGACCGTGTCTGTCTCGCTCGCAGCGGTGAGCAGGCGCTTGTACTCGGGATGCAGGCCGGCCTCCTCGCTCGCGACGAACCGCGTCCCGACCCACGCAGCCTGTGCACCGAGCGCCAGCGCAGCGGCGAGACCACGTCCGTCGGCGATCCCGCCCGCCGCCACGACGGGGACGGGCGACACGGCGTCAACGACCCGGGGGACGAGCGCCATCGTCGTCACCTCACCCCACACATGACCGCCCGCCTCGACGCCCTGGGCGACGACCACGTCGACCCCTGCCGCGACAACGCGCCGCGCCTCATCCGCGCTCCCCACCGTGCAGACGAGGATCCCGCCCGCGCCGTGCACCGCCGTGACGTACGGCTCCGGATCGCCCCAGAAGAGCGAGATGATCCTCGTGCCCTCCTCGAGTGCCACTGCGAGCCGCTCGTGCTGCGGCCACTCGAGCACGAGGTTGACGCCAACCGGCCCCGCGGTCAGCTCGCGGGCCGCCCGGATCGCCGAGCGAAGTTGCTCGAGGTCGAGCCAGCTCGCCTGGATGAGGCCGAGTCCTCCCGCATTCGCGACCGCCGCAGCCAACTCCGGAGCGGGTGAGATGGGCGCCTGAATGATCGGCAGCTCGATGCGGAGCCGGCCGCACAGCGGCGTCTCGAGGCTCACGCCTTCGGTGACTTCCCGACGATCGCGCTCACGAGATCGGTGAGATCGGCCTCGGGATGCCTTCCCCGCATCAGCCCGACGAGGTAGGAGACGACCGGCGCTGTCGGCCGCTCGCCGCTCTCGTGGGCGGCGACTCGTGCGAGGTCGAGGATCTCGGTGACGTCCGCCTCGCTGAGCGGGATCGAGGCGGGAAGGTCACCCACCTCGGCGGCGAGACTCTCGCGGGCCTTGTCGAGCCACTCGTTCACGCCCGAAGCCTAGACGTCTCAGCGAGAGGACGACGTGCGGCACGACAGCCAGTACGTAGAGCGTCGCGAATGTCGCACCGAGGGCCGGGTAGCCGCCGAAATGGAGCGCGATGCCGCCGAGAGCGCTCCCGACGAGATAGCCCATCTGCGTCGCCGAGGCGCGGAGCCCCATCGCCGCAACCGCACGATCCGGTGCCGCATCGAGGCCGAATGCGCTCCCCGAGAGCGTCCGCCCAGAGTTGAGGAAGACGTACGCGGCAAGCAGGAGAACGGAAACCCAGACGGCCGGGCGGACCGCTCCGATGAGAGCCGCAACCACCGCAGCCGAGAGGGCCAGCACGATCATCAGGCGCTGGGGAAAACGGTCGATCCAGCGGCGAAAGAGCACGGTGCCCGGGAAGTACGCGACGAAGATGAGCCCGAGCAGGAACCCGGTCGATCGCAGGGAGAGCCCGTAGGACTCGATGAGAAGCGCGCCCGAGTAGACGAGCATCCCGGTCCAGGCCGAGAAGGCGCACAGCTCGCCGATTGCCCAGGCCGCGACGACTCGGTCGTCGAGCAGGAGCCGGATCCCGCCTGTCGCCGAGCCCCGCTCGAGCCGCACATCGGGGAGCCGCGAGATGAGGACAAACGCGATCGCGGCGGCCGTGAGCGGCAGCGCCACCCACGCAAGCCGCCAGCTCGCCTGCCCGACGATTCCGATCAAGGGCATCCCAATCAGCCAGGCCGCGGCCTGACCACCGAACGCGAACGAGAGCGCATCGGCGCGACGCGCGGGCGCAATCCAGGCGGTCACGCCCGCGACAGCACCGGAGAGCAGTACCGCGACGGAGACGCCGAGAAGCGCCTGGGCAAACGCGAGCACCCAGAACGACGGCGCCGCGGCACTGATGCCGGCCGCCACCGCGAGAAGCCCGAGGCCGCCGAGGAGTAGGCGCTTCAGTCCGACGCGATCCGCGATCGGCGCTCCCGAGAAGGCTGTGACGGCTGCGACCCCGCCCGAGACCGTCCGCAGCTGGCCGGCCGCGGCGATCGAGACGTCGAAGTCGCGCGCGACCTCGACGAGGATCGGCGAGAGCGCGAGCGTCGCGGCCTGGTTCGCAAACAGGCAGATCGACAGGGTAAGCGCCCGGGACAGCATCCAGGGAGAATGCCGGTACCGGACGGATGGGAGGAAGACGATGACGGATGAGCTCGCGCGGTTCCGGCTCGACGGCCGCGTCGCGCTGGTCACAGGCGGAACCGGAGGAATCGGCCTCCCGCTCAGCAAAGCACTCACCGAGGTCGGCGCGCGCGTCGCGATCGTCGGGAGAACAGAAGAGCGGACTGCGGCCGCGTGTACCGAGGTCGGCGGGGAGACCCTCGCCGTAGTCGCCGATGTCACCGGCAAGGCCGATGCAGACAGAGCGGTCGCCGAGACCGTCGAGCGCTTCGGGCGCATCGACGTGCTCGTGAACGGTGTCGGCGGAGGAATCACCGAGGTCATGAGCCCGGCGCACGAGTTCCCCGAGGACGACTGGCGCATGGTCATGGCGCTCAACCTCGACTCGGCGCTCTTCCCATCCCAAGCCGCTGCCGCGGCCATGATCGAGGCCGGCACCCCCGGCTCGATCCTCAACATCTCGTCGGTGCGCGGCCAGCTCGCCCTCCGTGCTGGGTTCTCGCCCTACGTGGCCGCCAAAGGCGCGATGAACATGCTCACGAAGCAGCACGCCGTCGAGTGGGCGCCCTACGGCGTCCGGGTGAACGCCATCTCGCCGACGTTTGTCCGAACGGCGCAGGTCGCGAAGATGCTGGCCGACGAGGCCTTCTACACCTCGCTCGTCAACAGGATCCCGCTCGGGCGGATCGCGGATCCCGAGGATTTGATCGGAGCGGCCCTCTTCTTCTGCTCCGACGCGTCAGCGTTCGTCACCGGGCAGATCCTGACGCTCGACGGCGGGCTCACCGCGTGTCAGTAGTCGCGACGGCGCCGCGAAGCCTGCGCATATCCTCAGACCGCGCATGAAGATTGGAGTTGCCAGGGAGTCTGCGGCCGGCGAGCATCGGGTTGCGCTCGTCCCCGAGACGGCAAAGCGGCTCGACGGTACCGGCGTCGAGCTGATCGTCGAAAGCGGGGCGGGTCTCGGCGCCTCGTTCCTCGACGAGGACTACGCCGAGGCGGGCATTCGGGTCGTCCCCGATCCCGACTCGCTCTACGCGGAGGCGGACCTGATCGTGAAGGTGCAGAAGCCATCCTTCGAAGAGATCGCCCTCCTCCGGGACGGTCAGGCGCTCGTCGCGCTCCTGCAGCCTCTCGTCAACACCGAGCTCATTCAGGCGATCGCCGCGCGCGGCGCGACCGCGTTCTCGATGGACGCGGTTCCCCGGATCACGCGCGCACAGCCGATGGACGCGCTGTCGTCGCAGGCAACCGTTGCGGGATACAAGGCCGTGCTCCTCGCAGCCGACCATCTCCCCCGCTTTCTCCCCATGTTGACGACGGCGGCCGGCACAATCAGACCTGCGAAGCTGCTCGTCCTCGGGGCCGGCGTCGCCGGTCTCCAGGCGATCGCGACCGCCCGCCGGCTGGGAGCCGTGGTCTCGGCGTTCGACACGCGTCCCGTCGTCCGCGAGCAGGTCGAGAGCCTCGGCGCCACGTTCCTCGAGCTCGACGTGGAGGGAACCGAGACCGCCGGCGGCTACGCGGCGGAGCTCTCCGAGGAGCAGCACCGCCGCGAGCAGGAGCTGATCGCGAAGCACGTCGGTGAATCGGACGCGGTCGTGACGACCGCGGCGATACCCGGCCGGCCGGCGCCGCTCCTGATCACCGAAGCGGCGCTACGGGCGATGAAACCGGGGTCGGTGATCGTCGATCTCGCAGCCGAGACAGGTGGGAACTGCGAGCTGACCGTGCCCGGCGGGGTGGTCTCTCGGCACGACGTCACCATCGTCGGCCTCCTGAACCTCCCGTCGGCGATGCCGCAGGACGCGAGCCGCATGTATGCGCGAAACGTGCAGGCGCTGCTCCAGCTGCTCGTGACCGACGGGCGACTCGAGCTCGACTTCGACGACGAGATCGTGCGCGAGACGTGTGTGGCGCACGCCGGGCGCGTCACCCGCGAGGCGGTCGCCGCGTGAAGCGTCACGGGTCTGCGGGCAACACTCGCGCGTTCCTCGGGTATCGCTGCGGGTGCGG
>JBBQXH010000024.1:0-13695 GCA_038209835.1 Gaiellales bacterium
CGACCACGGGATGAAGCCGATCTACTGGTCGTTTCACGCGAACCGATGGCTCGAGGAGGCGGGCCATCTCCGCTACCGACGCCGGTCACTGCAGCCGCTCAAGGGGGGTTCCCTGACCTCGCTGTCCAAGATCGACCAGCGCCTGGCTCGGACGACGCGTGGGTATGGACGTGCGCTCGACCTCGTCCCGCTGCTCCCGCGCCCGAGCGACGACCGGGCGTTCGCGGACATCGACTTCGGCACGACCCGCGCGTACTGCTTCGCGACGGGTGGCCAGATCTTCCTCGGCGAGGCGAGCGGTGCGCGAACCGATCCGCGATACGCAGACCGTCTCGCCGAGGACCTCGCGTCGATTCGCCATCCGCAGACGGATGAGCCGGCCTTCGACGTACGCCGGAAGGAGGAGCTGTATCACGGCCCGTATCTCGACAAGGCGCCCGAGCTCGTCGTTCTTCCCAGAGACGAGCGCATCCACGTCGACTCGACGCGCCGCCCCTGGACGGCCGCCTTCGAACGTCACGACCGGCTCGATCCCGAGCTGTTCTACGGCTACTCGGGTCATCACGGCATCACCGGCATCCTCGCTGCGGCAGGCCCTGGGATCCGCCCGGGCGACCTACCGGCAGGGAGCGAGATCACCCAGCTCCCGGCAACCTTGCTCCGCCTCCTCGGCATCGGCGCCGACGATCTGGACGGCGCGCCGATGGAGACACTGCTTGGCGATGCGGGTGCTCCTCTCGTCGCCCCGGCTCCCTCGCTCGGAACGCCGAGCGATCAGTCCGTCTACTCGGACGAGGAGGAAGAGGAGTTGATCGGGCGGCTGCGCGACCTGGGCTACGAGTAGCCTCTTCCGGGTGAACGACCGCACGCGCGGGCCGGAGTCAGCCGAGATCGAGGCCGACGGGGGCACGGTCGTACAGCAGGGAATGCCGGCGGAGGGACGCCCTGACTACGAGAAGCAGCGCCACGGGCTCTCGGCGCTGGCGAGCGACGCGGCCTTCTACGGCGGGATCCGCGCGCTGCTCAAGTCGCTCGCGTTTCTCCTCGTCCCGCTCTACGCCCACTTTCTCGCGCCGACCGAGTTCGGGCGCCTCGAGCTCGTCCTCGCGACAGTCGCGCTCGTCGACGTCGTGATCACCGCGGGGATGGACGGCGTCTTCGCCCGGTTCTACTTCGATCGCGACGACGTGAGCTGGCGCCGGCAGATCATCTCGCTCTACGTCCTGATCGAGACGATCTATCCGGCGATCATCATCGTGCCGCTGATCATCCTCTCGCCGACCCTCTCGGAGAAGATTTTCGGCGCCACGATCTACGCGAGCTACTTCGTGATCGCACTCGTCGACGACTACCTCACCAACATCGTCGACCTCCCGATGAACCTGACGCGTCTGCGCCGCAAGCGTCGCCGGTTTGCCTTCTACTCGCTGACGCGGGGAATCACCCAGATCCTCTTCAGCGTCCTCCTCGTCGCGGTCTGGCACCTTGGCGTGAAGGGCATTCTGATTGCATCGCTCACGGCGGTCTGCGTCGCCTTCGTCATCACCCTGCGCGAGTACGTGCGCGACCTGACCCTGCGTGTCGACTGGCGAGTCGGTCGGGAGATGCTCTCGTTCGCCTGGCCGGGAATCATCGGCGGGGCGGCCTTCTACGCGCTCAACCTTCTCGATCGATTCATCGTCAAGCACTACCACGGGCTCGCCGACGCCGGGCTCTACGGTGTCGCGTTCCGCTACAGCCAGGTCGTCGTGGTCGCCGTGCTCGCGTTCCGGATGGGCTGGACGCCGTGGCACTACCCGTGGCTGCGAAGCGGGCGCCACCCCCAGATGGTCGCGCGCGGCGGCACCTACTACTTCCTCGCCACGGGATTCCTCGCGGTGCTCGTCTCGGCGTGGATCCTCCCCGTCTTCCATCTCCTGATGCCGGAGCGCTACTGGGACGCGACGCAGGCAGTCGCGCCGCTCTCGCTCGCCGCGGTTGCAACGGGGGCATACACCGTCTTCGCCGTCGGCCTGAACGTGACGAAGCGGATGCGCCTCCTGCCCCCGCTCGCGCTTGTGAGCGCTGCGATCGCGGTCGGCCTCTACTTCCTCCTGATCCCGCCGTACTCGTTCGTCGGCGCTGCCTGGGCGACGGTCGCCTCGGTCACGGCGCTTGCGTTGATGGTGCTGGTCGTGGCAACCCTGATCTACCCGGTGCCGTGGGACTGGCTTCGGATCACGGGTGCGACAGCGCTCACGGTCGCTCTCTGCCTCGCGTCCCTAGGCACGGATGCGTGGCTCTCGATCGGCATCTCGATCCCGATCCGCCTCGCGATCACGCTCGCGTTCCCGCTCGTCCTGCTCCTCACCGGTCTCTTCCCGAGGGCCGATCTGGCGGCGGTGCGTGTTCGTCTCGGCCGCTCACCGCGAGCCCCTACCGAGTAGCGTCTCCCTCGTTCGAGTACTCTCGGCGGGAATGCGGCCCCTTCGCGTTCTCGTCACCGCCTGCGGGGCTCCCGGCACGGCTGCGCTCCTGCGGGCGCTCAGGGAGAACGGCGAGCGGGACATCGCGCTCGTCGGATGCGACATGGGCGAGCGTGCGATCGGCCGGCTCCTCTGCGACTCGTTCCAGCAGGTGCCGCCCGGCTCGAGCCCGATCTTCGCCGAGGCGGTCATGCAGCTCTGCCTCCGCGAGCGGATCGATGCGGTGCTGCCGCAGTCGTCTCACGATCTTCTCGGCCTCGCGCGTGCGAAGGGCGAGTTCGCAGCGTCCGGTGTAACCGTTCTCGTTGCGGCCCCCGAGGCGATCGAACGGTCGAACGACAAGGCGGCGTGCTACGCGCTCCTCGACGAGATCGGCGCCCGAGCCCCGCTCTGGCGACGCGTCAGGGGTGGACGAGAGCTCGCCCGCGCGGCCGGCGAGCTCGGCTACCCGCAGGACGCCGTTTGCTTCAAGCCCGTCGTCGGCTCAGGCTCCCGCGGCTTCCGGATCCTCGACCCGACGGCGGATCGCCTCCACCAGCTCCTCCACGAACGCCCTGGCAGCCTCTCGATGCGCCTGGAGGAGGTCACGGAGATCCTGCCGGAGGTGGGCGGCGATGAGCTTCTCGTCATGGAGCTCGCTGAGGGCGACGAGCGCACCATCGACGGCATCGCAGCCGGCGGGCGGCTCCTACTTGGCCATCCCAAGACGCGGGAGGGGATGCGGGCGGGGCTCGCGATGTTCTTCCGGACACTCGAGGACGACGATCTGATGGGAGTCGCGAGCCGCATCGTCGGAGCACTCTCGCTCGACCATTTCTTCAATATCCAGCTCGTCGGCGACGTCGTCATCGAGGTGAACCCGCGTATCTCGACGATCGTCTACCAGGAGAACCTGAACATCCCGTATCTAGGCCTGAAGCGTGCACTCGGCGAGATCGACGCGGAGGAGCTTGCCGCACTTGCACGCCGGATCCGCCCGAACCGGACGGCGCTACGCTTCTTCGACCAGGTCGAATGGGATGGCTGACCGGTTCTGAGCCCAGATTCTTGAGCGCGAATTACGCTCCGTTAAGAACTCTTCACCCGGCGCACGGAATCGCCGCGGCCGCGCTACCGTGAGGCGGTGGATCTCGGGCTCGCGCCGTCCTACGCGGTTCTCTGTCTCGTCCAGGGCGCGCTCGTGCTCGCACCCTGGAAGCCCTGGCGGCTCAAGCGCTCGAGCCTGGCCGGCCTGCTCATCCCACTCCTCGCCATGGCCGCCGGCGTGGGGATCGTTCGCGGCTTTGCCGGGGGCGCCGACGCGCTCACGACGCTCGCCACCGTAGCGACACCTGCGCTAGCGGCATGCGCCGGCTGGGCGAGACGGTGGCCTCATCCCTGGATCCCGCTCGCTCTGACGCCCGTTCTCTACGTCGTCGCCTGGCAGTACGCCGACACGCTCGGCGGCGATGCGGCGAGTCTCGCGCTGATCGGCGGTGCGTGCCTGACACTCGCGGCGCTGATCGCGTCGCTCACCCCGCCCTGGGCGCTCGCTCTCGGCCTCGTGGTCGTCGTCGCCGTCGACGTGATCTTCGTCTGGGGGATCGACCAGGTCGAGCCGGCGACGGTGGCCGTCCACCAGGCGGTTCCCCCGATCGCGAGCGTCGTCCCGGGAGTGCCCCCGAAGCCGCTGCCCGCCCTCCAGGACGGAACGTTCGGCACGGCCCTGATGGGCTGGCTCGACTTCCTCGCGCCGGCCCTTCTCGGAACGCTCTTCGTCGGGCGCGTGCGGCTGCTGGTCGCAGCCGCGACGACGCTCGTCGCGCTCGTCTGGGGCCTGCTCCTCCTCGTCACGGATCCGGTTGCCGCGACGGTCCCGGTACTCGCCGGCCTCGCGGCCGGTGGACGGGCCCTCCGCGCCGACCCTGGCTTCGTCCGGCGACGCGAGTGGGTCGAGCCCGAGCCTCAGGCTGCGCCTCCGCCGACCTAGGCGCGGGCGCAATCCGGGCAGACGCCGCGAAGGACGACGTCGTGGCCGTCGAGCTCGTACCCGAGCTCGCTGCCGAGCCTGTCGAGAGCCGCCTCGAGCCGGTCGTCCTCGAAGGGGACGACCGTTCCGCACCGTTCGCAGACGACGTGATGGTGGTGCTCCCCGCCCGCGTGAGCCGGCTCGTACCGGGCCACACCTTCGCCCATTTCGAGACGCTGCACGAGCTTCGTGCTCGTGAGGAGGTCGAGTGTCCTGTAGACGCTCGCGATGCCGACGCGCCGGTCGCCGGACCGCAGGTGGTCGAAGATCTCCTGCGCAGTGAGGCAGCAATCCTGTTCCGCGAGGAGCTCGACGACCGCCGTACGCGCACCGCCCGAGCGGTGCCCTGCGCGACGAAGCTCCTCGAGCGCGTACTCGCCCCAATCGGTCTCGACAGCGCTCATCACGAAACGATAGCCGCTGTCTTCCGCCCTACCCCGGCCGGACGGCTCCGACGCAACTGAACGGTAGGACGGATCGGAAAGTGTGGAGATCTTGACGACGTCACCGTGTGCGAAGCCTTGATGAACTGATCGCCTCCGATGTAGATGCCCACATGCCCGGGGCCATTTCGAGCGGGATGGAAGAACACGAGGTCTCCTTGGCTCAGCCCGTCGCCGGGATCTGGCCCGACCCCTGCGCAGCACGATGCGACTCGCGCGTGAGGCCAAGGACCGCGAGCCAGACGACGAACGAAATCGTCACGATGACGAAGCTCGGGGGCAGGTTGAACATCACCGCGAGCACGAGTCCGAGCCACACCGAGACGAGTCCGAAGGCGGTGCCCAGCGCGGCGGTCGCGATCGGCCGAGCCGTGATGGCGAGCGCGGCCGCGCACGGTGTGACGACGAGGGCGAAGAGCAACAGCGTGCCGACGACCTGGACGGCCATCGTGATGACCAGCGCGAGCAGCACAGTGAACGCGACTCCCAGCAGCGCGACGGGGATGCCTTTCGCCTCCGCAACCCGCGGGTCGATCGACGCGAACGTGAGCGGACGCGCGATCACAGCGAGAGCCAGCGCGAGGACGATCGTGAACCCGAGGAAGACGAGGATCTGGTCGTGCGAGATCGCGAGAAGGTTTCCGAAGAGCACGTTGGTGACGGTGTTCGCGCTCCTGGTCGTCAGGGAGCTGAAGAGCACACCGAGCCCCGTCGCAAACGCCAGGATCGTGCCGGTAGCGATCTCCCTCGCCGCGATCCGCTTGCCGAGGATCCCGATCGCGAGCCCGCCCGCGATGCAGAAGACGGCGAGGCCGAGTGTCACCGGAGCCCCGATCAGGATCGCGCCGGTCGCGCCTGGGAAGCCGATGTGCGCGAGCGCATGCGCCGCGAACGCCATCCTGCGAATGACGACGAAGTAGCCGATCAATCCGGCGGCGACCGCGACGAGCGTACCGCCGATGAACGCGTTCTGGATGAAGTCCGCTTGGAGGACGTCGAGCCAATTCGACTGATACCCGACGTCAGCGAGCGTCATCAGCCGCTCCGGGTAAAGAGGTCGCCCTGGGCTGTGCGTACCACCTTGATCGGCGTTCCGTACAGGTGAGTCAACAGATCGGCGTCGACGACGCTGCCGATCTCGCCGTAGTGCGGGTGACCGTCTAGCAGGTAGATGGCTCCGGTCAGGACGGAGACCAGCGGGTTCAGATCGTGAGCAACGAGAAGAATCGTGACGCCGCGCGCGACCTGGAGCAGACGCAGCAACTGAACGACCTCGTGCTGGTTGCGAATATCGAGGTTCGCGAGGGGCTCGTCGAGGAGCAGCAACTCGGGATCGTCGACGAGGGCCTGCGCGATCGCAACGCGCTGCTGCTGCCCGCCCGACAGACGCGACATGCGCCGATCCGCATAGGTTGACGCACCGACGGCCTCGAGGGCCGTATCGACCCGCACCCGTGACTCCCGGTCGAGTCGTCGAACCCCCCAGTGGGTTCCGGACAGGCCGAGCGCGACGAGATCGCGACAGCGAACGGCCTCCCCGACCGTCGCTGCGTAGTTCTGCGGGACGTAGCCGATTCGCGCGTCGCCCCGGCTCGGCGTGCGGCCAAGCACCTCGACTCGGCCCGATTCCGGCGGAAGCAGCCCGAGCAGCACCTCGAGGAGCGTCGTCTTTCCCGACCCGTTCGGTCCAATGACTCCGACAATTGCACCAGGCGGAATGACGAATGACCCGTCAGACCAGACCGTTCTCCCACCACGCGCGACCGACACGCCCTGAAGCAGGACCGCGTTCGGAGCCGCATCGGATTCCGGCCGCATTACCCGCCGAGCGCCTGCGCGAGGCTCTCCAGCTGGTCGATCTGCCACTGCGCGAAGCTCGGCGCCGACACCGGAACAGACTCGGTCACCTCGACCACGGGCACGGAAGCGCTCTCGGCCGTTGCGCGGATCTGCTGCGGAATCGAGCCTTCGGTCTGGATGTTGTACACGAGAACGTCCATCCCGCCTCCCGTCAGCTCCTCGTTGAACGCGTTCACGTCGCCGGGTGCCGGGTCCGACTCGTTCGCCGCTGCGTTTTGAAATCCTTGCGGGGTGGTGTTCACGAGCCCGACTGCTTCCGCCATGTAGTCGAACACCGACTCCGTTGCACCGTAGGTTTTCCCAGAGTACGCCGCCTTGATCGACGCGAGCTTCTCCGTGTACGGCGTCATCGACTCGAGCCACGCAGCTCTCTGCGCGTCGAAGTAGTCCGCCGCTTCGGGTTGGAGCTTCTTCAGCTCGACGGTCACCGCGTCCGCGACCGCGAAGACGTAGTCGGGCCCGTACCAGATGTGCGGGTTGTCGCCCTCGGTCTTTCCCACGACCTCGCCACCGTTCACGACGGCAGGCTTCGTGGAGAGCGCGTCGACCGCCTTGTCCGCCCAGGGGTCGTAGCCGAGGCCGTTCTCGACGACGAGTTTCGCATCGGTGAACTTCGCGATGTCGGCGGAACTCGGTTCGTAGTCATGCGGGTCGACTCCGGCGCTCGCGATAATGGTGGTCACCTCGGCGCAGTCGCCGCCGAGCTGCCCGACGATGTCGCCCCACTGGTTGACGGTCACGACGACCGGAACCGGATCGGCTGGGCAGGCGCCTGGCGCCGCCGCGCTCGTCGTCTCCGCGACCGAGACGCTGGAGCTTTCGTCTCCGCCGCAGGCGGCCAGCCCGAGGGCGCAGGCGGCGAGGAGGGCAGGAAGAAACGACAGGAGACGGCGCGCCATGGAACTCCTTTTCTTGACGGGAAGCGCAGTTAGAATGATAACCATTCCCGTCACCACGTGGCCGCGCACCCGACAAATGCGTCGCCCCGGACTCCTATTCGACGAAGCGGTAGACCTCGAAGACCTCGGCGAAGTCGAGACTCACGTCGATGCCGTGGGCACGGGCGAGGTTCCAGATGTAGTCGGCGTTCGCGTAGTTGCGGTGCTGCTGCGACTGGTAGCGCGCGAGCGCTGCGACCTTGCGCTCGATGTGGCGCTCGTCGAGCGCGACGTAGGCTTGGTAGTTGAAGTTGAACGTGTTCCAGGGGATCTCGTAGCCGAGCACCGTCGTCCGCTTGAACGCGCGGAGACCCTCGGCCGCGACGACCTGGTGATCCTGGTGGATGTCGCCGAGGCTCGGCTGCAGGACCGCGTCGGGACGCCAGTCCTCCCAGAGAGCGATCAGGAGCTCGAGGATCTCCTGGCGGCGCTCCGGAAACGTCCTGACCTCGAAATCGTGAACGGTGAGCGCACTCGGAGGGATCCCGATCTCGGTGGTCGCCTCGCGAACCTCCCGCGCGAGCGTGTCGGGCGCGAACCCCTCGGGAAGCGATTTCGTCGCGATCGAGAAGGCGACGTAGCGAACCTCGACCCCTGCTTCGACGAGTCGCGCCATCGTTCCGCCGCAGCCGAACTCACCGTCATCGGTATGGGGCGCGAGGACGAGTACCCGTTGCCAGGCCTTGATCACGCGGGAAGTCTATGCGGCGATATCGTGGCACCGATGGACGCGCCCATCCTCGTCCTCGGCGTCCGCAGATCGGGGACGACACTGCTGCGCGTGATGCTCGACCGGAACCCCGTGCTCGCCGTACCGGACGAGTCCTATTTCATCCCGCAGCTCGCGAGCCGCCACCGTGGCACCCTCGACGTGGAGGCATTCGCGGATGACCTCCGCCGGCTTCCCACGATCGCCGAGTGGGACGTGCCGGTCGACGCGGTGCAGGAGAGGATCCGTCCAGACGGCGAGCTCGGCGACGCGATCGCGGCGATCTACGAGGTCTACGCCGAGCGTCACGGGAAGACGCGCTGGGGCGACAAGACGCCGATGTACATGCAGTACCTCGGGCTCCTCGAGCGTCTCTTCCCAACTGCCTCCTACGTCCACCTCATCCGCGACGGCCGGGACGCGGCGCTCTCCCACCTCGCCGTTCCCCCGGGAATAATGACCGAGTCGTGGGGCTATCCGCGCGACGCGGCGGGCTTCGCTTGCCAGTGGCGCAGCGAGGTGCTGGCCGCGCGGGGCCTCGGCCATCGCGTCGGTGCGGGTCGCTACCTCGAGATCCGCTACGAGGCGCTGGTCGACGACACCCGCCGCGAGCTGGAGGCGATCTGCGCCTTCGCTGACCTCCCCTACGAGTCGGCCATGCTCGACTACCCCGGCGCCGTCGACGTCTCGGCGAAGGCGCACCAGCAGAGTCTTCGCACGGCTCCTACGCAGGGACTACGGGATTGGCGCACCGAGATGGATCCCGCAGAGGTGGCGGCGTTCGAGCGCATCGCAGGCGATCTCCTGACCTCACTCGACTACGAGCTCGCTGATCGCCTGCAGGCCGAAGGTCCCGACATGAGGGCCCGCCTCGCGCTCGCCTCCTACGAGGCGAAGGAGCTCGCGTGGCGCACGAGCGGAACGGCGATGCAACGGTCGCCGCTCTGGAGACGACGGCACCCGCTCCTCTAGCGACCCGTGCCGTCGAACGCCATCAGCAGCCCGTTGAGCGAGAAGTAGTACCGCGTCTCGGTAGCGATCCCGGGCGAGTACTTCCCGAGGCCGATCTTCCACACGATCTTTCCGTCCGAGACGCGGGCGGCATACGTCTCGGTCTCGAGCGTCGAGAAGAAGACGAGGTCGCCGACGACGACCGCCGGCCCCAGGATGCGGCCACCGACGTAGGCCTCCCATACCACTCGGCCCGTCGTCGCCGTGTAGGCGCGGAGCTTACCGTCGAAGCCGCCGACGAAGACCTTTCCGTCAGCGATCGCGGGCGTCGAGTACCCGGTCGATCCGACGCTCGCGGTCCAGAGGACCGCTCCCGTCCGGGCGTTCAGGGCGACGACCTTCCCGCCCCGGGAGACCGTGTACAGGCGCTCGCCGTCGGTCGACGGGCTGGCGTAGAAGCTCTCGTACTCGAAGGTGTTCCGACGGATGTAGGTGTTCCAGAGCTTTGTCCCGTTCTGGCGCCGAAGGCAGAAGATCGACCCCGCGTAGGTCGAGATACAGATCCGATCGCCCCAGATCGAAGGGCTCGCATTGATGCGCCCGCCGGTGTCGTAGGCCCAGCGCACCTTCCCGGAGGCGACATCGACGGCGAAGAGACGTCCGTCTGTCGCTCCGAAGTACGCCGTGTCGTCGAGGACGACCGCTGACGACTCGACCTTCGCGTTGGTCTGGAGCCGCCACAGCACGCGCCCGTTCGACCGCCGGAGCGCCGTCACCGAGCCGTCGACCGAGCTCACGATGAGGCGATCGCCGGCGATCGCCGGGGTCGAGGGCTTCTTGCCCGAGTCCTGGCGAGACCAGAGGATTCGCCCCGTCTCCGCATCGAGCGCCGCGGTGCGGCCGCCGAACGTGTTCACGTACAGCGTGCCGTCGCAGAAGCTCGGCGGATACTCCATGTAGCTTCCCATCCCGCGCACCCAGACTGGCTTCTTGGATGGAATTCCCAGGTGGATGTCCGGCCGGGCGAGCGAGCGTTGCGGATCACCGCCGAACTCGAGCCAGCACGGACCTTCGGCCGGTTCTGCCGGCTCCGTCACGGTTTGAGTGGTGGGCTGCGACTCGACTGGAGGGGTCGTCACGACGACCGTGTCGGCGCCGTCCGTCACGCTGTCCGTTGGCGTCAGGAGCGACACTCCGGTGACCTCCGTGTCGAGCCGGCCTTGCGGCGGATCGCGCCCGAAGACGACGTAGGCGACCCCCGCCCCGACGACGATGAGGACTACTGCGAGGACGGCGAGGAGGAGCTTCTTCCGCATCGAGTGGGCCTACTGGGAACCGAGTTTGCCTGTAGCGACGCGCGTTACGGCGCAGTCGTCGGCTCCCCGGCGCCGGCAGGTGTGACCCTCGGCGTGACCGTCTCTGGCGCAATCGCCCGGACGCGGGTGACCGCAACGACTGCGGCGGCGACGGCCAGGACCCCCCAGGTCAGCGGATCCTCGAAGAAGGCGCTGTAGAAGAGCGAGTGCACGAACAGGACGAGAAGCACTCCGACAAGGCCGAGGCCGAGAGCACGGTTCTCGCGAAAGGCGAGCAGGAGGAGGCGGCACGCGCCGGCGAGGAACGCAAGATACGCCGCTATCCCGAGGATCCCGAGCTCGGCCGCGACCGTCAGCGGGGCGGTATGCGACGCGTTCTTCGCCTTCTTGCGCTTGCCACCCGCCGCTTCCCGACTCGCCTTGGGCTGCGCGCCGACACCGGCACCGGCGATCGGGTTGTCGACGAAGACCCGCCACGTTCCCTGGACGAGCGTCGAGCGTCCGCTCGTAAATTTCTGCGCCGAGTCGCCCCTGACTGACGTGGCGACAATGGCGATCGCTGCGACCACGATCACCGCCGTTCCCGCGAGGAGAACACGCCGATCGATCCTGTCCGCCGCGATGAGGCTGACGCCGAGAACGCCGACGACGAGAGCGATCATGCTCGACTGCGAGTACGAGAAGTAGAGACCCGCTCCGAGGAATGCGAGGAGCACCACTCCCGCCCAGAGGGCTATCCGCGCGAGCCACAACGCCGCGACGAGGACGACCATCCCGACGACGAGCTGGCGGCCGTAGATGCTCGAGTCGGCGAAGAGCGAGGTCGTCCGGAAGTACGTCGTGTACGCGTTCGAGACCTCGAGGTCGCGCGCGAAGTAGAGGTTCTCAGTCCAGAGCTGCGAGAGACCGACGAGGGCGAATCCGCTGGCGAGGGCGACCACGGTCACGGCGAGCGCCCTCGGGAGCCACGACGCGACGGGCGACCGGGCAACGACCGCGGCCAGCACACCGAACGGGAAGAGGAAGAAGGCAACCTCGATTGTTCCCGCCCGCACATCGCTCGACCAGAGGAGCGAGATCGACCAGAGCCCGATCAGGACGGTGGCCGGAATGGCGAGAAGGCGCGAGACGTCGGGAAGATCGGCGCCCTGGGACACGCGGACGAGCAGCGCGACTGCGCCGGCGATCAGTACGACGTAGAGCGGGAGCAGCAGGAACGCTTTCTGGTCGCCGAGCGTCACCGGCACCCGGAAGGGCGCGGTGAGGAACACCGCAACCGGCACGACGGTCGGGTAGCGATGGACGACGGCCGCGAGCCCGGCGATCCCGAGCACGAGAACGAGCACCAGACCGATCCGCGACGCGGAGTCGGTGACGCGCCCGAAGTCTTCACTTGGAATCAGCGAGTAGCCGAAGAGGATCTGCCCGGCTGCGATCGCTCCGAACCCGACCGCGAGGAGAAAGCGTCCGCGGCCCAGCAGGATCAGCCCGACGCCGATCGCCCCGACGATCGCGCCGGCGTATGCGGCCCCGGAGTGGCTCATCCGTTCCGGGTCATGGCTTCACGTCGACCGCAGCGGTCCGCGTCGGCTCGGACACGTTCCCGGCGAGGTCGGTTACGCGGATGCCGACGTCGTACGTCCCTGGCTTCACGAGCTTTCCGTCGACCGTGCCTTTCCAGTTGATCGATGCTCGCCCCTTCGCGCGGATCTTCCCGACGACGGCGCCCTGCCCGTCGACCAGGATCTCCGGCTCACCCTTCTCATTCGAGCGGTAGACGACCTTCGCGTGGCGTTTCGCGCTGCCTCCAGACGGAGAGAACGCGTCGGGTCTGACGCGAACGAGGATCACCTCGGGGGCCGTGGTGTCGAGGCGGATCGTGGTCGGAACCAGGATCGTTCGTCCACTCCGGTCGAGCCGGAGGCGGAGCCGGTAGACGCCGTCAGGAGCGATCCCACCGACCTCGTCGCGACCGTCCCAGACGAACCGGTGCCGGCCCCTTGCGACCGGCTCGTTCGTGGCGAGGACACGCACCTCCTTCCCGCGGTCGTCGACGATCGTCGCGTCGACCGTCTCGCGGCGACGGAAGCGAACGCTCAGGTCGGCCTTGGCCGTGTTGCACTCGCAGACGGGCGAGAACCGGCGATCGAATCTCGGCCCCGTCACCGGCGACAGCTCGAGCTTCAGTCTCTCGGTGGCGGCGAACGCGACGGCCGCGCCCGCGATGAGCGCCAGCACGACGACCGTGACCGCGAAGCGGGGCAACGCCCGGCGATTGTAGAGGCTTGATGTGCTCAGCCCTGCACAGGGCCGAACGTTCGAAAGACCCGCGTGCACGGGTAGGTCGCCCAGTAGAGCTTGACCGCCCGCCCATGCTCGTCGCGAACGACCTCGAGCAGCTCGCCCTGCTCCGACCCGGATGTCGTCCGGTACCGGTCTGGCCCCTCGCGCTCGAAGACCGCAGGCCGCTTCTCCGGCGGATCGCCCGCCAGCCGCGCCTCGAGCCTGCCCTCCCGGTAGGACAGCGCGAACTCGCTTCCCTCGCTCCACCAACGGCCGAGAATCTCCGCGAGCTCGTCAGGCGGCGGCTCGCCGGGTGCCCAGGCATCACGGGTCGGGGGATCGAGCTCGAGCGCCTTCGCGATCATCTGGCTCGCGAGCTTCGCCGGCTCACCGCGGTTTCCGGCGTTCGTGAGAACCGCGGCCACCACCTTATGCTTGCGTGAGGCGAGCACGGTTGCGAGAAATCCGGGCATCCCTCCCTCGTGGCCGACGTGGATCAGATCACCATCGCGTACGAGCTCGAGCCCGAGACCCCACGCGATCCTCCATTCGTCCGGATCGATCATCGCCTGCACTTCGGCCATCTCCGCCACGGTCGAAGGAGCCAAGACGCGGGAGTCGGGATCGGCCAGGAAGGAGCCCCACCGGCAGAGGTCGAGCACGGTGCTCCACAGCGAGCCGGCGGCACCCGCGCTTCCCGTCTCGGCGAGGGTGGGCTCGAC
>JBBQXH010000025.1:0-13584 GCA_038209835.1 Gaiellales bacterium
CGCTCGACGAGCTTCTCGTTTCGCCGCCTGTACTCGATCAGGTCGGCGACGGTGATCATCTTCAGGGAATGGCGCTGGCAGTACTCGACGAGGTCGGGAACGCGGGCCATCGTGCCGTCGTCGTTCATGATCTCGCAGATCACGCCGCTGGCATTGAGCCCGGCCAGCCGCGCGAGATCGACCGCCGCCTCGGTCTGGCCTGCCCGCTGCAAGACCCCGCCCGGGCGCGCCCGGAGCGGGAACACGTGCCCCGGCTTGACGACGTCGTCGGGCCCGCGCGCCGGATCGATCGCGACTTGGATCGTGTGTGCCCGATCGGCCGCGGAGATCCCCGTCGTGACGCCCTCACGGGCCTCGATCGACACGGTGAACGCCGTCCCGTGCGGCGTCTCGTTGCGCTCGGCCATCTGCGGCAGGCCGAGCTCGTCGCACCGCTCGCCCGTCAGGCCCAGGCAGATGAGGCCACGTCCGTGCGTCGCCATGAAGTTGACGGCCTCGGGTGTGGCGAACTGCGCCGCAATCGTGAGATCGCCCTCGTTCTCCCTGTCGGCAGCGTCGATGACGACGACGAGCTTGCCGCCTCGAATGTCCTCGATCGCCTCCTCGATGGTCGCGAACGGGGAGGCCTCTTCGACCCTCAGGGCCATTGCAGGGAAATCGTACAGTGCTCGCCCGCGGGCCCTGGCATCTCAGGCGCTGGGCCGGGCCGCGAGCATCCGCTCGACGTACTTCGCGAGCACATCGACCTCGAGGTTGACCTCGTCGCCCGACGCAAGCGTTCCCAGCGTAGTCACGGCCAGCGTGTGCGGGATGATGGCGATCGCGAACCCCTCGTCCCGAACGCCCGCCACCGTCAGGCTGACACCCTCGACGCCGATCGAGCCCTTCTCGACGACGTAGCGACAGAGATCCTCCGGCGCATCGATCTCGATCCGGATGCCGTCACCCTCCATCGTCACCGACCGCACGTGCCCGACGCCGTCGACGTGCCCCTGCACGAGATGGCCTCCGAGCGGCTCACCGGCCCGCAGCGCGGGCTCGACGTTGACCGTCGCGCCGGGCTCGAGCCGGCTGAGCGTCGTGCGGGCGAGCGTCTCGGGCACCGCGTCGAACGACAGGACTCCACCGTCCCGGTCGACGACGGTGAGGCACAGGCCGTTGATCGCAACCGAGTCTCCGAGCGCCGACGCGCCCGCCGTCTCGGGTGCGTCGAGCCGAAGCCGGGCGCCGTCCGGGCCGGCGTCGATCGACGCGATCCGGCCGACCTCGCGAATGATCCCGGTGAACACGCGCTGAGGATAGCCTCGGCAGATGCAGACGGACACCGATCGCCCACTCGCTGCGGCAATCGGTGTCGGGAGTGCCGCGCTGCTCGGCTTCCTCAGCCTCGGTGTCGTCCTCCCGGTCCTGCCGCGCTACGTCACGGGACCACTCGGCGACGGAGCGATCGCGGTCGGCGTCGTGACCGGAGCGTTCGCCGTCACGGCCGTCGTCTCGCGGCCGTTCGCCGGCGGTGAGGCGGATCGTCGGGGACGGAGACTCATCGCGGTCATCGGCCTGTCGATCGTCGGGGTCGCCGGCGCGCTTCTGTTCGTTCCGGCAGGGCTCGCCGGCCTGATCGCGGCCCGGCTTGTCCTCGGGGTCGGCGACGGCTTCATGTTCACGGCATGTGCAGTCTGGGTCGTCGACCTCGCGCCCGCCGGACGCCGCGCCCAGGTACTCGGCCTGTTCGGCCTGGCGGTGTGGAGCGGACTCGCCCTCGGCTCGCTCGCCGGAGAGCTCCTCCTCGAGCACGCGGGCTACGACGCCGTGTGGGCGTTCGCCACCGTGTGTCCGCTCGTCGGAGCACTCATCGCGAGGTCGATGCCGGAGCCACCTCGCCCTCAGGGCGCCTGGCAGGGCCGCGAGTGGCTTCCCAGGCCCGCGATCGTTCCGGGAATCTCGCTGCTGCTCTTGAACATCGGGTACGCGACCGTCGCAGGGTTCGTCGTCCTTCTGCTCGCAGACCGGGACATCGGACGGGCCGGTGCGATCTTCACGGTCTACGCGGGAGCCGTCGTTCTCGCCCGCCTCCTGCTCGGGCGCCTCCCCGATCGGCTCGGCGGTCGCCGCACAGCGGTCGGGGCGACGCTCGCGGCCGCTGCAGGGCTCGCCGGTCTCGCCGTCGCCGGGTCGTTCTGGGTCGCGGCGCTCGGCGCCGTCATCACGGGAATCGGTTCCTCCCTCGCCTACCCGTCGCTCGCGCTCCTCGTCATCGACCGGGTCGAGGACGCCAGGCGCGGCGTCGCGCTCGGTGCGTTCACCGGCTTCTTCGACGTGGGCGTCGCGGTGGGTGGGCCGCTCGCAGGGCTGGTCGCCGCAAGGTCGGGGTACGGCGCCGCGTTCTGGGTGGCGGCGGGCTGTTCGATCGGAGCGGCTGCCGTCGCCGCCGGCTCAGGGCTCGTGCAGATAGGCGGTCAACAGCACATCGCCCCCGACCGGGCGCGACTCGAGCCGCATGAGGGGAAGCGGCGAAGCGATCCCGGCGAACAGCCCAGGCCCCTCGCCTGAGAGGCGGGGCGCGACGAAGACGAGGAGCTTGTCGATGAGCCCGGCTGCGAGGAACGACCCGGCGAGGGTCGGTCCACCCTCGAGGAGGAGCGACTGGACGCCCTCGCCGGCAAGGCGGGCGAGCCCGGCCTGTAGTGGCCCGTCGACGAGCTCGAGCTCCGAGCCGTCCGGCAGCGGACCGCGACCGAACGCGAGCCGCCGCGGCTGTGTCGACGCGTCGACGTCCCGGGCCGTCAGAAGCGGGCGATCTGCGCGGACGGTTCCCATTCCGACTGCGACGGCGTCAGAGGCGGCCCGAAGCTCGTGGACGAGACGGCGCGACTCCTCGCCGGAGACCCACCGTTCGCCCGGGACGGTCATTCGCCCGTCGAGCGTGACTGCGGCCTTGTAGGTGACGAACGGCCTGCCGAGACCGGCCCAGGCGCGATAGGCCTCGTTCTGGACGCGTGCTCCCCACTCGAGCTCACCGCCGACGAAATCGACCGCGACGCCCGCCGCGCGAAGGCGCTCGAAGCCCTGGCCGTTCGTCTTCGGGTTCGGATCACCGACCGCGACGACGACACGCGCGATGCCCGCGGCGATGACCGCGTCGGCGCAAGGAGGGGTTCGGCCGTGGTGGGCACACGGCTCGAGGCTCACATAGAGCGTCGCTCCCCGGGCACGCTCACCGGCGGCCGCGAGGGCGGCCACCTCGGCGTGAGGCCCTCCCGGGCGCTCATGCCATCCCTCGCCGACGACCGCGCCGCCCGGGTCGACGACAACCGCGCCGACCACCGGGTTCGGAGCCGCCGTCGCTCGGCCGAGCTCGGCGAGCTCGAGCGCCCGCTTCAGGTGCTCAGTCCTTCCGATCGGAAATACGGTCATGAGCCTGGCGGCGAAAAGCAAGCCGGTCAAGGACGCAGGGAGCGTTCGTATCCGGAGGATACGGGCGCGACCGAGGACGCCGACCGGCGCCGCTTTGCAGCTGACAGGGCACGGGCGTATTTCCGACCGGGGGCACTTAGATTAGGCAACGACGGCGGCGAGAGACCGGTAGGCCCCCGCGATGTCGTCCGCGTAGAAGATCGAGCTCGCCGCGACGAAGAGATCCGCGCCGGCTTCGCGGACCGAGCGCGCGTTTGCGGGCCCGACGCCTCCGTCGATCTGCAGGAGCAGCTCGGGGCCGACGAGCTCCCGGAGGCGGCGGACGCGGTCGACCGACTCGGGAAGGAACGCCTGTCCGGAGAAGCCCGGATGCACGCTCATGCACAGGGCGAAGTCGGCGCCCGCTGCCGCCGCTGCCGCGGTCTCCACCGACGTCTCCGGGTTGAAGGCGACTCCGACGCCGAGGCCTTCCGCGCGCGCACTCGCGATGACCGATGCCGGATCGGGAGCGACCTCGAGATGGAACGTGATGCTGTCGGCGCCAGCCTCCGCGAGCAGTGCCAGCTGATCCGAGGGAGACTCGACCATGAGGTGGCACTCGACGCGACCACCGGCGGCATGGATCGGAGGGGCGATCGCCTGGACGAGAATCGGGCCGATCGTGACCGGCGGAATGAACCTTCCGTCTCCGACGTCGACGTGGAAGATCCGCGCTCCCGCAGCCAGGAGCGTCTCGATCTGAGCGCCGAGGTGCAGGAAGTCGGCAGCGTAGATCGACGGCTCCACCTCGGCCCCTCGCACCCAGTCGCGCCAGCTCATCCTGGGATCTTACGGCCGCTGCATGCGCGCCACGAAGAAACCCGAGGTCCGGTCGCGGTGCGGCAGCGTCAGCAGGAACTCGCGGCGTCGAGGGTGGCGAAAGCGGGGCCACCGGGCTCCGAGATCCTCGGTCGGATAACGCAGAGCGTCGACGATCGCCTCATTCTCGACGGCGTTGATGGTGCAGACCGAGTAGACGAGTGTCCCACCCGGGCGGAGACGCTCGGCCGCCGAGCGCAGTAGCGCGAGCTGGAGGTCCGGCAACGGCTCGGCCCGCCAGCGAAGATCGGGACGCGACGCGAGCGTTCCGAGCCCGGAGCACGGGGCATCGACGAGAGCCCTGTCGTATCCGTCGAGCTCCGCCGGCAATGCCAGCCCGTCTGCGCACACGACGGTGACGTTGTCGGCCCCGAGGCGATCGCACGTCTCGCGGAGCTCCCGGGCCCGCGCCTCGTTCACCTCCACCGCCGTGACCTCGCCCTCGAGCTGCGTGGCCTTGCCGCCTGGCGCCGCACAGAGATCCAGGATCCGCTCGCCCGGCTTCGCGCCGACCGCGAGCGCCGCGAGCTGGGAGGCTCGCGACTGGGGCCAGGCAAGGCCGCGGGCAACCCAGTCGTCCGGGATGCGCGGGACGATGAGAGCATCGGGGATGTCGGCGTCGTGCTCACCTTCAAGGGGGACGTCGTCCATCTCCCGCCTGCGGTTGACGCGTACGGCCGTTTCGGCGGGTCGGTTCTGCGCCCGCATGAGCGCAATCGCCTCCTCGCCGCCGAGCTCGTGCCACCACGTGTCCGCCACCCATTCCGGGTAGGAGTGCCGCAGCGCTGCCTCGGGAGCGGTCGACTCGCCGAGCCGACCCAGGACGTCGACGAGACCGACCGAGAGTCGACGCATGACCGCATTCGTGAAGGGAACGGCGCGCTCGAGCCCCGAGCGACGGACGAGCTCCACCGTCTCGTTCACGGCGGCATGCATCGGCACGGAGTCGGCGAAGGCCAGCTGGTAGGCGCCGAGCCGAAGCGCCGCGCGCACGGGAGGATCGAGCTTGCGTAGCGGGCGGCGCCCGAGGAGCTCGATCCCGTGGTCGAGCGGTCGCACCAGCTGAACCGTCCCGAAGGCGAGCTGCATCGCAAAGGCGCGATCGCGATCGTCGAGCGCAGCGGTAACGGCCTCCGAACGGAACAATCGATCGGCGTACGCACCGTCGTCGAAGACCCGGCGAACGACCTGGAAGGCGACGTCTCGCGCCGATCGCATTAGCGCCTGGGGCCGAGGGGCCACCCCTTGCCTCCTCCCGCTTTCAGGTTATCGAGCAGATCTGCGCAGGAGTCGTGTCGTGTGTGCCGAGAGCGGCACGACTCTGTCTCATTTCTCACGAGCGCACGCCATGGAGAAACGCCTCCCCGCTCATCCGCCGGCCACCCGCCGGCTGCACCTCGACGAGCTCGACACCCTCCACGACGAGCGCCGACGAAGGGACGGCCGGTCTCGCGCGCCAGACCGTTAGCTGTCGGCCCAGCACCACCGCTCGGGCGCCGATGTGTGGAGAGAGCGCCCTCACCCGGTTGACGACCTCGACGGCCGGGCGTTCCCAGTCGAGCGCTCGATCCTCCGCGGTGATCTTGTCCGCATAGGTGACGCCGTCGGCCGGCTGCGGTTCGAACCGCGGATCCGCGAGCACCTCGTCGAGAAGGTCGACGGCCAAAGGGGCCGCCCGGTCGTACACCGCGCCGCTGTCGTCATCCGAACTGATGGCAAACGCCCGCTGTGCTGCGATCGGGCCCGCGTCGAGCTCGGCCGTCGTGCGGTGGATGGTCACGCCGGTCTCCGTGTCGCCGGCCATGATCGCTCGCTCGACCGGAGCCGCGCCGCGCCAGCGGGGAAGGAGCGACGGGTGCACGTTCAGCCACAGCCGGTCAAGAAGAAGTGGCTCGGGGATGAGGACGCCGTAGGCGCACACGACGATCGTCCCCGCGCTACCCGGAATCTCGGTGAGCCGCTCTGGCTGGGTCACCGGAATGGCGAGACGCTCCGCAGCCACCTTGGCCGGTGGTGCACCTGGCCGACGTCCTCGACCCCGCGGACGATCCGGGCGCGTCACGAGCAACTCGACCTCGTGGCGCTTCGCCAGGCCCTCCAGCACCGCGGCGCCGAACGGAGCCGTCGCGGCGATGACCAACCTCACGGGAAACAGCCCGGCGTGAGCTCGTCAGCCCAGCGGGCCGAGCACGGGCCTCGGCCGGAGTTGCGCGAGAGCGCCGCGTCGCTGGTCTGGCGTCGTGCGATCGATGATGAGCACTCCATCGAGGTGATCGATCTCGTGCTGGATGATCCTCGCCTCGAGCCCTTCCGCCTCGACGCGCACTTCCTCTCCCGAGGGGGAGACCGCCTCGACGGTGATGGACAGCGGTCGCTCGACGTCCACCGTGACTCCGGCGGCATCGAGCGATAGGCACCCCTCCTCGACGACATCCGTCTCGTCAGAGCGCTCGATGATGCGCGGGTTCACGAGCGCGACCGGCTCGACGTCTTCGTCCGCATGATGGACGAGAACCCGCTGCAGGATCCCGACCTGCGGCGCTGCGAGCCCGACGCCTCGCGCCGCCGTCATCACCGCCGTCATCCGCTCGACCAGCGTCGCCAGCGCATCGTCGAACTCGGTGACGTCACGCGGCTTCATGCGAAGCACCGGATCGGGGTACTGCCGCACCTGCGCGAGCACGAATCGGCGGCGTGCTTCCCGATCCGCCGCCCTGTCGCGCTCGGTGATCTCGCTGAGATCGTTCTCGGTCTCCGTCATCGACGCCAAGTCTAGCCCGCCGCCGGCACAGCTCAGAGGGTCTGCGGGTCGACGTCGATCGACCCGCGAAGGTCATCGCGCCTCATGGCCCGCGCGGCCGCTTCGAGAAACCGTGCACCGCACTCGACAGCAGGACGAGGATCATGCGCCTTCACGATCAGCTGGGCACGATGGAGACCTCTCAACCGCAGGAGCGGCGCCGGTCCCAAGAGGTCGATGCCGGAGACGCCAGTAAGGCTCTCGCGCAACTCCGCGAGCACAGCGGCTGGACCACCGGCAGCAGGCCCGGTGACAAGCATCCGAACGAGATGGCGGTACGGCGGGTAGCCGAGGGCCTCGCGCCGCTCGAGCTCGCCGGCCAGGAACTCCTCGACTCCATGCCGGGCAGCGAGAGCGATCGGCCTCGCGTCGGGGTTGAACGTCTGCACGATGACACGCCCGGGCGCGTCGCGTCCGCTCCGCCCGGCGAGCTGCGTCACGAGTTGGAATGTCCGCTCCTCCGAGCGGAAGTCGGGCATCAGCATTCCAGTGTCGGCATCGACGACTGCGGCCAAGGAGACGCCCGAGAAGTGGTGGCCCTTCGCGACCATCTGGGTGCCGAGCAGCACGGCTCGATCCGCTGCCGCGAACGCCCCGAGGATCGCAGCGTACTGCCCTTCGCCGGCGGCCGTATCGGCGTCGAGCCGGTGGAGCAGCAGGTCGGGAAACGTCTCCGCCAGCTCGCGCTCGAGGAGCTCCGTCCCCGCTCCGAGCCGCGCAACCTCCGCCGATCCGCAGGCGGGGCAGAGTCTCGAAGCGGGCATCGTGAACCCGCAGTGATGACAGCGGAGTCGAGCGCCCGAATGGAGCACGAGCGCAACGTCGCAGGCAGGGCACCGCGAGGTGACCCCGCACGCCCGGCAATGCAGCGCTGGCGCGACACCTCTCCGATTCAGGAGAAGGATCGCCTTGCCGCCCCGGTCTGAGATCTGCCCGAGCTCGCCGAGGAGCGGCGCCGAGAGCGGGTACCCGGCTTCGCGCCGCAGATCGATCACCCGGATGTGAGGAAGCCTCGTAGCCAGCCTCCCGCCGAGGTCGAGGCGCTCGAGGAGCGCCCAGCTCTCAGGGCGAGGCGTCGCGCTCCCGAACACCGCGACCGCGCCCTCGAGCATCGCGCGGCGGACGGCGACAGTTCGGGCGTCGTAGCGAGGGTCGGACTCGTGCTTGTAGGAGGGATCGTGCTCCTCGTCGACGCACACCACCCCGAGCCTCGTCACGGGTGCGAAGAGCGCCGAGCGTGCCCCGACGACGATCCGTGCGTCCCCCGAAGCGATCCGCTCGCGCTCGTCCCGCCTCTCTGCCTCCGTCAGGCCCGAGTGGAGACAGGCAACGGTGTCGCCGAAGCGATCCCGGAACCGCGCGAGCGTCTGGGGCGTGAGGGCGATCTCGGGGACGAGGACGATCGCCGAGCACCCGAGCGCGAGCGCCGCTTCGCAGGACCGGAGGTACACCTCCGTCTTCCCGCTTCCCGTTGCCCCGTAGAGCAGAAAGCGCGCACCCGTTCCGATCGCCCCGACGATCCGCTCGACCGCGCGCTCCTGCGCGGCGGTCAACGTGGTGGGCACGGCCTCCGCCACGATCTCGTGCTCGACGGGGGCACGGGCCTTCCGGGCCCGCCGTCCGCCGATCCGGCCGGGCGGTGCGACGAGCGCGAGCGCACGCGCCGGCGTCGAGCCGTAGTAGTCGGCGATCCACAGGGCGAGATCGACGAGCTGCGGCGGTACCGAGCCGAGGAGCCGCTCGATCGGTATCGGCTCGACGCCCGATGGCTTGTCGTCGGTCGTCGCGACGACCACGCCCCGCCGCCGGGATTTCCCGAGCTGAACCGAGACGACCGCTCCCTTCTCGAGTCCGTCAGCCACGTACGTGAAGGGCCGTGCGAGCGATCGGGTCGTCACGAGCGGGTAGACGGACGCGTAGCGATCCATTGAGCCAGCCTAACGACGACACTCGGCGGGTAGACTCGAGCCATGTCGCAGGGGCACTCCGTCGACACGTATCTGGAGACGATCTACTTCCTCGCGTTCCCGGTCGGCGAGTATGGCCCCGTCGTCAAGGACTCCCCCGCACTGGCGGCCCGTGTCGCCGACATGCTCGGCGTGTCGCGCGCGTCCGCCGGAGAGATGCTCAAGCGCCTCGAGGCGGATGGCCTCGTCGAGCGCGGCGAACGGAAGGAGGTCATCCTCACTCCGACCGGGCGGGTCGCGGCCGAACGAGTCATCCGCCGCCACCGGCTGATCGAGCGGTTGCTGACCGACTTCATGGGCTACACGGGAGCCGAGGCGCACGAACACGCTGACGCGCTCGCCGACACCTTCTCGGACGACATGATCGAGCGGGTGCGGGAACGCCTCGGCGATCCCGAGCGCTGTCCGCACGGATGGCCCGTCGACCCGGCCGTCGAGCAGGCGGAAAACCGGGAGCTGACCGCGCTCTCGGATCTGGCGCCGGGCACCCGCGCGACGATCGTCCGGCTGGCCGAGCACGACGGATCGCTCCTCCACTGGTTCTACGACGAAGGCCTCGTCCCGGGAACCGAGGTCGAGGTTCGCGAGGCGCAGCCTGCCGCCGGTCAGGTCGTCGTCTCGGTCGCAGGGAACGACCGCGCGATCGGCGAACGAGCCGCAGAGGGCCTGTTCGTACGTACTTCGGGCTGAACGGCCAACGCAAGGCGCGGTAGCGCCGCGCAGTGGGAGGCGGTAGCCGACCACGGAGGGCCGTCGGGCCCGGCAGGGCTCGACACGGCCGGCCGTGACCCCGTCTTCAGCGAATCCCGAGGAAGCCCGAGAACGTCCGGGCGCCGCTCGCCATCCCGCCCGAGACGACGAGGTACTGGAGCGGCCTGAGGTTCTCGACGACCTCTGGATCGACGCCGGTGAACCGCCCGAGATCCTCGGCGGCGGTGACGCCGTCGTGAAGGTCGAGGTAGACGAAGCCGGTCGTCTCCTTCGGGAGCCCGGCGGCCGTGGTCGCCTCGACGAACCGGAGATCGTCGGCCAGGCGCGGGGTCGTCGCGACGAGAGAGGCGATGCCTGTCGTCGCCGTGCTGACGGCGAGGTGGTCGGCCACGGCGGCGTAGTAGAGCGTGACGCCGCGATCCTTCAGCTCGAGCTTCGTCGCGGCGATCCCATCGATGTCGACGGGCGAGGAGGCGATGTTCGTGCCCTGGCCCGCGAGCGCCGCGATCTTGGCGAGGCCGGCGAGCGTGTCGAGAGTCGAGACGGCCGCGGACGGATCCGACGGGCTGAGCAGGAGCGTCATCTCCGGATCGGGCTTCCCGGAGCGTACGAAGAGCGCGTTCTCGCCCTCGAAGACCGGCAGGAGCTCCTGTGCGACGGTGAGTGCAAGCTTCACCGGCGCGCTCGCGTCCGAGGCTCCCACCTGCTCGAGCACTCGCTCGACGATCGCTTTCGGGTCGCCAAAGGAGACGAAGGCGATCGCGTCGGCTGGAACGAGCGACGCGAGCGTCGTCTCGAACGGCGCCGTCTCGGGCGCTGATGGGGCGACGAGCGATCCCTCGACGCGGACGCCCTGGGGCTCGGCGAGGGCAACGGCGCCGACAGAGGACAGGTCGGCCAACTCGCCGAGCGCTCCGAGGATGGATGTGCCCTCGTGGGCGCCAGCTGCGACCAGCGCCTTGCCGCTCACGTAGAGGCTGGCGATCCCATCTGCGGGAAGATCTCCGAGCGCGGCGCGGTAGTCGTCGCTCCCCGCGAGTGTCGCCTTGTCCGCACCGGAGACCGCACGGTCGAGCGTCGCCCTGGAATCCGCAATGAGGTACCAGCCGTCCTGCACTCTCCAGACCGGCCTCGGGTCGGCGGCGGCGAGGAGATTCTCCAGTCCGGCGGGGTCGTCCGGCCGGTTGAGTAGGACGGCGGGCGGATCGTTCTTGCTCGAGAGATCGAGCACTGCGACGTCGACCTCGTCTCCGAAAATCGCCTCGACGTCGGCTGTGGAACCGCCGGGCGCGATCCGGTCGATGATCGACTGGATCGCCGTCGCGCCCGAAGGGAAACGGTCGAGGAGCGCCTGGGCGGACTGCCACTGCGACGAGCCTGGGACCGCGCGCACGGAGATGAAGGCCGCGGTGTCAGCCGGAACGAGCCGCGCTCCCTCGGCCTCACCGGAGGCCGCGCCATTGCCGCCCGACCCGCACCCGGCCACGAACGCGACGGCGAGGAGAGCCAAGGCCGCTGCCGTGAGGTGGAGGACGGCCCGGCGCTGCATCCCGATCACGGTACCTACTCGGTCTTCGGCTGGCGCTCCATTAGCGTCGAGACCAGTTCGAGCGGGCCGACCCCCCGCATGACCGCGTGCACCCCTTCGCTGATCGGAAGCTCGATGCCGAGCCCCTCCGCGACGCGGCAAAGCACCGGGGCGGTCGTGAGGCCCTCGACGACCATCCCGATCTCGTCGACCGCCTGCTGCGGGGTCAGACCCTGCACGAGGAGCTCGCCCGCCCTCCGGTTGCGGCTGTACTGGCTCCAGCACGTGACGATGAGGTCGCCCATCCCGGCGAGCCCCGAGAACGTCTCCGGGCGCGCGCCGAACGCCTCGCCCAGGCGAGCCATCTCCCGCAGACCGCGACTGATCAGACCGGCCTTCGCGTTGTCACCGAGCCCGAGGCCGTCGACGCCGCCCGCGGCGAGGGCGATGACGTTTTTCGCCGCGGCAGCGAGCTCGACCCCGACGACGTCGTCGCTCGCGTAGACGCGAAAGGTCGGCGAGATGATCTCGTGCTGCAGACGCACCGCCAGGTCGAGGTCGGTGGAGGCGACGACCGTCGCTGCGGGGAGCCCCTGGGCGATCTCCTCGGCGTGGTTCGGCCCTGACAGGACGGCGACCGGCCTGGCGGTCACGAGCTCCGAGAGGCGGCGCCCGCTTTCCGGGTCGAGCCCCTTCGTCAGGATCACCACGGGACAAGTGCCAGGCAGGGGCGCGACGACCTCCGCGAGCGCCCGGCTCGGAACGGCGAGGCAGACGAGATCGGCTTCTGCGACGTCGGCGTCGGCGATCGTCGTCGCGGTCACCCCGGTCAGGTCGACCTCGGTCAGGTAGCGCGGGTTCCTTCCCGTCTGCGTGATCGCGTGCGCCTGGCCCGCGTCGCGGCAGAGGAGCGTTACATCGTGCCCGCGGCCGGCGAGCAGTGCAGCGAAGACCGAGCCCCACGACCCGCCTCCGACGATGCAGACGTTCATGCGCGCCGGACGTAGTCGATGACGACCGGAATGCCGGAGAGGTCGAATCGCGCCCGGAGCTGGTTCTCGACCCAGTAGGCCCAGTCTCGCGTGATCAGCCCGGGATCGTTGACGAAGAAGCGGAAGCGCGGCGGCCGCGTCTCGACCTGCGTCCCGTAGAGCAGGTTGAGGCGCCGTCCGCCCTTCGACGGCCCCGGACGCTGGGCTCCGAGCTCGACCAGGAAGCGGTTGAGCTCACCGGTCGAGATGCGTCCCGTGTGCTTTGCGAAGAGCTCCTCGACGCGGTCGAGCATGCGCCGGAGGCCGCGGCCCGTCGTCGCGGATACCGCGGCAATCGGAGGTCGCTGGCGCAGGCGGGCCTCGAGCCATGGCCGGACATCCTCGATCCCGACGGTGGCCACGTCCCACTTCGAGAGCACGACCAGCGTCGAGCAGCCCGCCTTTCGCGCCACGTCGGCGACGGCGAGGTCCTGGTCGACGACGCCCTCGCTCGCGTCGATGAGGACGAGAGCCACGTCCGCACGCTCCGCCGCAGCGATCGCCCGCAGCTCCGAGTAGTACTCGATTCCCTGCCGCTGCTTCCGTTTGCGACGTAACCCGGCCGTGTCGACGAGCACGAAGGTCGTGTCGCCACGGACGAGGACGGTGTCGATCGAGTCGCGAGTCGTTCCCGGCACGTCCGAGACGATCACGCGCTCCTCGCCGAGGAGCGCATTCAGGAGGCTCGACTTGCCGACGTTCGGGCGTCCGAGGATGGCGACGCGGATGGCCTCCTCTCCCACTTCGAGACGGCCCTCCCCCGGGAGCATCCCGACGGCGAGATCGAGCAGATCCCCCGTGCCGTGACCGTGGAGCGCCGACAACGGAAACGGCTCGCCGAGCCCGAGACGGTGGAACTCCATTGCGTCGGAATCCCGCACCGGATCGTCGATCTTGTTCGCGACCACGATCACCGGCTTCCGCGACCGCCGGAGGATGTCGGCGACCTCCTCGTCCCCCGGCGTGATGCCTGCCTGGACGTCGACCACGAAGAGCACGAGATCAGCCGAACCGACCGCAGAGCGAGCCTGGTCGGCAACGCTGCGCGTGAGAGGCGAGGAATCGACAATGTCGACCCCGCCCGTGTCGATGAGCAGAAACCGCTTGCCCGACCATTCGCAGACGATCTCCTTGCGGTCTCGGGTCACCCCTGGCGTCTCGAACACGACGGCGGAACGCGTCGCCGAGAGCCTGTTCACGAGGGTCGACTTCCCGACGTTCGGAAACCCGACGACAGCGATCGTCCCGATCAGCGGATCACTCACGCGCGTCCCT
>JBBQXH010000026.1:0-13540 GCA_038209835.1 Gaiellales bacterium
ACTCCTCGGCGATCAGCCGCTCGAGGCGGCCTCGGTCGATCTCGGCATGCGGCCCAGCGACCTCGCGAACGTCGACCGGGCCGTTGAGGGAGGGTCCCCCGCCGGGCATGAACCCTATCGTGTTCCGATTTGGATGCCGAAGAGCCCCGGGAGACCTGCGGCTGCCCTAGCAACGAGGGGGCCGCGGCGGCCGCTCTCCTCTGCCTCCTCGCACGCGAGGATGGCGGAGCGTACGACACCCCCGCCGATGCGACTGATCGGCTCGGGCGGAAGCCGCGGCACGGCACGCCCGACGAGCGGGAGCGCCGTCCACTCGTCGTTCGCTCCGGTTACGAGCGAGGCGAGGATCTGGCTACCGAGCCAGCTCGCCCCGACCCCGCTCCCCGAGTACCCCACCCCGTAGTGCGTCCGCGTTCCCGGCACCGTCCCGTAGAACGGGAGATGGTCGGCCGAGACGTCGATCGGCCCTCCCCACGAGGCATCGATCCGTGCATCCGCGAGCACGGGGAGCAGGCGGCGCAGTCCGGCTTCAGCCCGCGCAGCCGTCGGCTCGTCACGGGTGAAGCGCCGATCGACGCCGCCGCCGAAGCCGATCGGGCCCGACCCGCTCCCCATCAGCACTCGCCCGTCGGCGGTGGTGCGGAAGTAGTGGACGAACATCCTCCCGTCGGTGATCGCCTCGCCTCCGGTCCAGCCGATCTCCTCGATCAGCTCGGGAACCGGCTCGGTCAGGACGACGTAGCTGCCGAAGTTCGTCAGCCTTCCGGCGACGGGCTTCCAGCCCGCCGCCCAGGCGTTCGTCGCGACGTCGACCTCGGGAGCGCGGATCCTGCCGGCCGGGGTCTCGAGCGTCGAAACCGCCCCTTCCACGATCCGGGTGACCGGTGTCCCCTCATGGAGACTGATCCCATCGGCCAGCACAGCGCGGCGAAGCGCCCGCGCGAGGCGCGCCGGCTGAACCGTCGCTCCATCCCGGAACAACGCGCCCCGACGGAAAACAGGCGAGCGGATGCGATCGGCCACCTCGTCCCCGGTGAGCGGGATGCACTCCTCCTCCACCCCCAGCTCGCGCGCCGTCGTCACCGCTCGGTCGATCGCCGCGTCCTGCGCACGCGCCGCCGAGACCTTAAGATAGCCGCCTTCGCGAAGCCAGATGTCCTCGCCTCTCGCATCGGCGAAGATGCGGATCGCGGGGATGACCCGGTCGGATGCACGGGCCAGCTGGAGCGCGCGCTCGTCGCCGACGAGGCCACGCAGCCGCGTGAGGTGCGTCCAGTACCCGTGCAGCACGCCGCCGTTTCGACCGCTCGGCCCCCAGCCGACGATCTCCTTCTCGAGGATCGCGATCCTGAGCGCGGGGTCTCGCTCCCGCAACGCGAGTGCCGTCCAGAGGCCGGTATAACCGCCGCCGACGATCGCGACGTCGACGTCGTGATCACCCTCCAGGCGAGGCGCGCCCTGGGCGTCGACCTCGGCGGCGAGCGCCTCCTCGAGCCACCAGGGCGGCGCGAGGCCGGGCTCGACGGACGGGGAGCGCATGACCTTCGAGGCTATCATCGTGTCATGAACGTAATCGCAACCCAGGACGCCATCGACCTCGTGCGCGAGCGCGGCGGTCAGCTCTACGTCTGGACGTTCAAAGGCGGCTGAGCGTGCAGCGGCGTCGTCTTGCGGGCTTCGACGAAGCCCGACAAGCGACGCGACTTCCGCCGGGTTCCGGCGGAGAGTTTCGAGCTCTACATCTCGTCAGGCCTCGAACGGCGAATGCCGGACGAGCTGCACGTCGAGGCGCACCGCTTCCCCCGGAAGAGCCTGTCCGCGTACTGGAACGGGCTCCCCTGGGTGATGCCGGTCTCGTAGGGCCGGATCGCTCCGGCCCTACGAGAACCAGCGCCATCAGACCTGGGCGGGAGCCGTGCCCTCTCCGATCGGCACCGCGATCTCGACCTGCCTGACCTTGCGCCCGGCGAAGTAGCCCCAGGTTCCGACCAGGACGACGACCGCGAGCGTCCCGAGCGTCAGCACCTCGAACTTCCCGAAAGACACTCCCCACGCGTCGACGAAGGGTCCGTAGTCGAGACCGAAGACCCGCTCGAGCACGCTCGGGAACACTGAGGTGAAGGAGCCGAGTATCACCCAGAAGGTGATCAGCCCGCCCAGGAGCCACATGCCGGTGTTTCCTCCCGGGACGCGATACGGCCGCTCGACGTCGCCATACGTGTAGCGCAGCTTGATCGCCGCGGGGAAGATCCACAGGTACGAGATGAGGGTCGTCGAGATGGCGATCGTCAGCACCACGAGGAACGCGTCCGCCGCGCTCGAGGAGTTCAGCAGATTCACCGCCACCACCATGAAGACCGTCGAACAGACGCCCGACAGTAGGTTGACGCGCACCGGCGTGCCGAGTCGCTTGTTGAAGACGCCGAAGTACGGGAAGAACGCACCGTCCTGTGCCGCCACTGCCTGGATGCGATCGGCGCCGATCATCCACACGGCCCCAGACGTCATCAGCGTGAAGATGAAGCCGAGCGACATGAGAATCAGGAGAACGTGTGCGGCCCCGCCGTAGACCGTGAAGACCTGGTTGATCGCGTCGATGAAGCCGCCGAGCCCCGTGATGGCCTCGGGCGGCAGCACGAAGATGATCCCGAAGATCGGAATGCAGTACATGGCGATCCCGAGCCCGGCGGCGCTGATGACGGCCCTCGGCACATCCTTTTGCGGGTTCACCATCTCCTCGGCCGCGCCGTTCCCGAGCTCGAACCCGACGTAGTTGAACAGGACGATCGGAGCGAGAGCCAGGAAGATGAGACCGGTCGGCTTGAACCCGCTGGCTGTCAGACCGTGGACGCCGTTCTTGACCGCGTAGACGATCACCGTGATCGTGAAGAAACCGAGGACGACGGCTCGCATGATGGCGCCGAGGTTCGGAATCCACTTGCCGTACGTGAGCGAGGCGATTGCAACGACGATCGAGAACCAGATGAAGAAGAGCTTGAAGATGTAGTCGCCAGCCGTCCCACTCCCGATACCCGAGATGTTCGTGCTCCAGGCCGCGGTCGCGATGAACGCCAGCGATCCGCCGACCCAGAGCGGGTTCGTGACCCAGTACATGATCGCCCCGATCGACGACGAGTACCGGCCCCAGCACAGCTTCATCCAGTGATAGGGCCCGCCCTCCTGCGTGAACGAGCTCCCCAGCTCGGACATGACGAGCGCGTACGGAAGCACGAATGTGATCCCGAGGATGACGAGCCAGGTGAACCCCTGCTCCTCGTTCGCGGCCACGGCGCCGAGCGTGTCGAGCCCGACCAGTGCACACAACGTCAGGCCGAGGATGTCGACCCGCCGCAACACCTTCTTGAGCTTCTTCCTCTCTTCGAGCGCCAGTGCCGTGGTCTGCTCGGTCGGCACATGCTCCGCCCCTAACGAAGCTGCCTCCATGTAACGCCCCCTTCGTTGTCCTGCGTTGCCCCCTGGAAGGCCGGGATGCTACTCCGTTCGAACTGCCGCTGAGTCGTGAACGCACACATCCGGCTCCGACACGATGGCCAAATTCACCGTCTTTCGGTACAGGACCACCTGATCCCCTTCGATCCGCGCCTCGAACGTCCGTACCCGCACCCGCTCATCGAAGAGCGCCCGACCGGTCTCGAGATCGAACTCCCACCCGTGCCACGGGCAGGTGAGCACGCGGTTCTCGCGACCCCAGCGGTGCTCGTACGGATCCGAGGGGAGGCGTGCCCCCGAGATCCGCCCGTGGCAGAGCGGACCCCCGTGATGTGGGCAGGCGTTCGCCAGCGCGAAGAGCTCGCCGTCGAGGTTGAAGATCGCGACCTCGGTCCCGAACGCCTCGACCTTCGCCCTTCCGCCCGGCGGAAGCAACGACGCCTCCATTGCGACCGCCCGCTCGCTCATACCCGGGCTCGTGCCGGCTCTCGATCAGGCAGCCGGTACAGCTCGCGGGCGTTCCCACGCATGACTCCCTCCCGCCACGCCTCGGGAAGCCGCCCCTCGACGATCTTCGGGGTGTCGAAATCCCAGTGCGGGTAGTCGGTCGCGAACAGGAGCATCTCGCCCATCCCGTCGACCGACTCGAGCACCGCCTGGAGCTGACTCTTCCTCGCGGGCTGCTCGAGGGGCTGCGTCGTGAAACGCACGTGCTCGCGCACCTGCTCGCTCGGGAGGCGCTTGACCCAGGGCGTCTCCGAGCGGAGCGCCTTCCAGTTCGCGTCGAGCCGCCACAGGACGCCCGGGAGCCAGACGACACCGGCCTCGATGATCACGAGCCGAAGTTCCGGAAGGCGCTCGAACACGCCGTGGCAGACCACGCTGACGAGATGCGACATCGCGGAGCTCGGAAGGAGCGTGTGCCACTCCAGGTAGTAGGCGGGGTAGCCCGTCGCGGTCGGCGGTGGGTTCGTCGCCAGCCCTTCGGCGCCGACATGCATCGCAACCGGAAGGCCCATCTCGACGGCGGCCTCGAAGATCGGGAGGTAGTGCGGGTCGCCGTACCCGGTCCGCGCGCCGCAGGGCAGGAGCACCTGCACGACGTCCGGATGCGCCGCGCGCTCCCCGATCTCTCTGGCGGCTTGCTCCGCGTCCTGGGTCGCCACGACGATCGATCCCTTCAAGCGATCGTCACGCGGAAGCCAGTCCTCGATCAGCCAGCGGTTGTACGCCGTCGCGAGAGCCGACGCGAACTGCGGATGCGCCATGCACGAGATATTGAGGATGTCCTCGCCGGTGAGGATCGCGTACTCGACGTCGAAGCGATCGAGCAGCTGCGCCCGCATGGTGTCATAGTCCGACCCGGGAACACCCCCGTCCTCGGGGACTGCGTCGCCCATCATGAACCCGGACGGGTGCACCCACGGGTAGTTCGGCAACGTGAAGCCGCCATAGCCGCCCACCTCGATGTAATCGCGAAACGCCGGATCGAGCCACGGCTCGAGATCGCGCAGGCTGTTGAAGTTCTGATGGACGTCGCAGTCGATCATCCGGCGGCTCTGGATTTCCGCATGGTTTTCTTGACAGCGTCGGTGTCGAGCGCGAGCTCGAGCAGTCCGACCTGTTCCTCGTACACCGCGGGGTCGATTTGCTGCTTGACCTCGTCCTCGAAGATGTGCATCACGGGGAGTCCCAACGAGACTCCTGCGAGTGGGCCCACGTAGCTCGGATCGCCGGCGGTCACCGTCTCGGCCGCCACCTCGAGCGCTTCCGGGTCGGCCGCGCCGAGGACGACGACGAGGTCGTCGGCACCCAGCTTGTCGACCAGCGCCTTGATTCGATCCTGGTTCTCGGGGTCCATCGCTCCTGCCGCCGTTCAGACGAAGCACTCGGTCTCGGCGAGGACGACCTCCGCGCCGGCCGAGCGAACGCAGTCCGCGATCGCTTGGCCGGGAACGCCGTCCCGTTCGCCGAGGGCGATCACTCGCTTCCCGCGTAGCTCGAGCTCCATCACGCACCTCCATCGATGAGTCTGGACACGGCGGCTTCGATGTCCGCCCTTGTCGGATCGCCGGTCAGGCGCTCGACCTCGGCGCCGTCGCGGTAGAGCAGGTAGGTCGGAAGGCCCATGACCTTCAGGTCGCGACAGACCGTCCGGTTGTCGGGGGCGTTGACCTTGACGAGCTTGAGCCGCCCTTCGTAGGTCACCTCCAGCGCCTCCACCGCGGGCATCAGAGCGATGCAGGGCTGGCAGCGGGGCCCCCAGAAGTCGACGAGGACGTTGCCCTCCTCGACGAGCGACTGAAAGGTCTCCGGTGTTGCGTCCTCTCCCATCGAGCTACACCTCCAGGGTGATCGAGGCGCCGTCCCACAGCTGCGTCATGCGGCCGAGGAACAGACTGCCCTTCGCCATCAACATCGTCGAGGAGATCTCGCCAGATCCGAGCCGGTCGAGCGCGTGGGGGAGCCACGGCACGGCCGACGCGATGTGGCCCTGCGTGGGCGAGAAGCCTGGCATTCCATACGCGTGCGAGAAGCCTGCGATGTCGTCCTTGCGGAGCTCGCCGCGCATCACCGCGAGGCCCGCCAGCATCCGGTAGTTGCGGTCGGCCACGTCTCCGCCGCCCGCCGGTTCCGTGATCTCCGGGTCGTGGAGCTCGGTGGAGTACCGCGAGACATCGGTGATCTTCCGGCCGAGCTGCTCGAGCGGGCGCACGACGATGTCAGTGAGCAGCGCCTGCTGCGATGAGCCCGATCCGATCTGGTGGCGCCCGACGGCGTCGAGCCGGATCACAGGCGCGGCGTCGCCGGCTGGGCCGACTAGCACCGCCATTCCCGCCAGCACGTCCTCGAGCACAGGAACGCCCCGATCGAGCGCGCCCGAGAACTTCATGCCGAGTTTCGCGAGCGACCCGCCCGCAACCACGACGACCCGCTCGTAGGCACCCGACTCGACGAGCGCGGCGGCGATGATCAGCGCGTGAACCGGCGCGGCACAGAACGCCTTCACATCGCTCCCGCTCGCACGGATGAGACCCGCTCCCTCGGCGATCGCCTTCGCGAGCGCCCCGCCGCCGCGCTGATAGCGGTCGCCGACCGCTTCCTCACCGCAGCCGAGGGCGTACTCGATCGACTCGGGGTCGGTGCCCGTCCGCTCGAGCAGAAACCGGAGCGCGTGAACCCCGCTCGCCTTCGACGCGAGGTTCTCGAGCAGAACCGTCGCTTGGAGCGACTCGTCGAGCTCGTGGGCGGGCGCAAAGGCGCCGACCACACGCTCGCCCTCGTACAGGGGAATCTCCCCGGCCCCCTCGTCGGGCTCGTCGCCGAGCCTGACGAGCTCGAACTGATCGAGCTCGGCCAGGAGCTCGTAGTACTCCGCCTGCGGCATGAGCTCGCCGTATCGACCGAACCGGGGTCTGACCCCATTCCCCGTCCCATTCCACCACGGCCGCTCCAGGCCCCACAGCGCCTCAGGACGCTGATTCCCGATGAACACCTGGTGCGGCGGGTAGCTGAGCGCCTCGTCGTACGTCCGAAGCGCGCCGAGAAGCTCGGGCAGGCGGGCCTCCTCGCGCAGCGGCTTCGACCCGTAGCGCACGAGGTCGGGGACGTGCTGGAGGACGAGCGCCGCGCCGATGATCCCCGCGCGGCGGGTCATCCCCTCGCTCCCCTGCATGAGATCATTGGGCGCCCTCCCACACGGTTCCAGGCTCGACCTCGGTCTCGAGCAGCTCGAGCGCCTGCTCGACGATCGCGCGCCTCAGAGCGAGCTCGCCGGCGGGGCTGCGCTCGGGATCGCCGAACGGGTTCGTGATCGCGACGCCGCGAATCACGCGGTTCGCGCCGATCATCGTCGCGATGGTCGGCAGCGCGGTCACGAACACGGTCGGGATCCCGGCCCGCTCGATCTCCCTCGCCAGCGTTGCCCCGCAACGCGTGCCCGTCCCTCAGGTGCCCGAGAGGATGACAGCCTCGACCCCGGCATCCCTCAGCTCCTCGGCGATCTCCTGCCCGAACTTCGTCGAGACGGCGACCGGCGTGCCGTTTCCGGTCGTCGTGTAGAAGACGTCGTGCAGCCTCCCGATCCGCCCCTCCTCCTCGAGGAGCCGCGCGGCGTCGAGCGGGACGAACCGGTTCGGATCGCGATTGGCAGCCGTGACGTCGAAGCCACCATGGACGGATTCGTATTCGCCCTCCCGAAGCAAGTGCTCCCCGGCGATCGGGTAGCGAAGCCAGGCCGCCGCGCGGATGGTCGGGAGACCGTCGGGGTTTCCCTGCGGCACGCAGCCGGCCTCGGTGACCAGCGCGAGCGTCGCCTCCCCTGCCGCCCTGAGCGGTGGCGGCGGCGGGACGTGATCGAAGCGAGCCGCCACCTCGGTTCGCGTGTCCCCTCCAAGCTTCGCCAGCAGCAGGTCGATCGCGCGGGCGGCGCCAACGGCTCCGGCACGCTCGTTCCGGCGCAGGCCGCGAGGCAGATAGCCCTCCTCCTCCGGCCCTGCAAGCTCCTCTCCCGCGGCCAGGCGCGCAGCGAGCGAGGCGATGCTCGGAAGCGCATCGCGCATCCCTGCGACGTTCGTGCTCGTCGGGACGATGTAGGCGGCACCCTCCGTTGCGATCACTCCTGGGCTCTCGGGATCCATCCCGCAGACGGCGGGGATGCCCCGGTTCGTCGCCTCGCGCGCGAGGATCCCGCACGCATAGCCGTAGCGGCCGGACCCGAACGACGGCCCGCAGACGAGCGCGTCTGGCCGTTCCTCGTCAAGCCACCGGAGAAGCTCAGCCAGCGCGAGATCCTCGTGCTCTCCGAAGTAGTCGTCGCCGCACGCGATCGTCAGGGCGATCGGGAGCCCGAGCTGCTCGAGCCCCTTCCCAGGCCCGACCGCTCCCTCGATCCTGAAGGGAGGCAGCCCGGCCAACTCCTCCGCGCCCTTGCCCGCGAAGAACTGGTTCAGATAGTGGACGACCTTCACGCGGCGACCGCCCGCAGATCCATGTCGCCCATCTGGCACACCGCACCGAGGTAGTTCCGTACCGGTACCGGCCCAGCTTCGGCGGCGCGACGCCCGTCGAGCAGAACATCACCGCCGAGCACCCGCTCGGGGCGCCACTCGGGAACGAGCTCCTCGGCATTGCCGACGCTCACGATCGCGTCCGCCTCGGGGACGTGGTCGGTCAGGCCACCCATCTCCGCGACCATCGCCACCGTCCGGATCCCCGCACGCTCGCACGCTCGAACCGTCAGCATCGTGTCCGTGTGCGAGTTGCCGCCCGCGTCCGTCGTGACGATCACGCCGTCCGCCCCGAGCTCGCCCGCGACCTTCGCCGCGAGCATCGCCGCACGCTCCTTGTCCTTCGCGCTCTGGTTGTAACCCCGACACGCGACGAGACCCGCGAAGCGAAAGCGCTCGCCATTCCCGGCAAGCAGCTCTCGAACGAGCGCCGAGTTCTGGAACGAATACGTCGAGTTGCGAAGCCCGGCCCAGTGGTACTCGCCCCCGGTCAGCGCGCCGTCAAGCAGCTCGAGCGGGTTCACCGGCGCCGGCTGGAAGCCGTCGAGCGTCGTTCCGTAGAGATAGATCTCGTACAGCGGCCCGAGCGACGAGAGTTGCAAGAGAAGTGCGACCGCGGGGACTCCCTCCCGGCCTGTGCCGCCAAGGGTGTAGTCGAGCTCTTCGACCGCCTCAGGCTCCTTCCCGATCGTCAGCGACGCCAGATCACGGGCCGCCCGGAGCTTGGTCTCGCGGACCGCCGCCTCGAAGTCCTCGTTGCCGACACCGTCCGCCGGCTGGAAGGTGAGGACGACGTTCGTCGTTGCCGAGAGCCGCGAGTAGGCGGCGCCCGGCCCGGCCATGTCGATCAGGGATTCCTGCTCGTGCAGCGGCCGTTCCTCGGCCGGAAAGTCGGCGCATGCGATCACTGCGGCACCGGCGATGCGATTCGTCCGTCCGCTCCCCGCGGGGTGCAGCGTCCCGAGCGCGCCGGGGAACGTCGAGGCCGGGTCGTCGGGCTTGACGTGCGGCTCGACCGCATCGAGCACGTGTGTCAGCCGTACGGACTCCCCCGGCTCCACGACCGCAACGTCGACGCTCGCGATCCTCGGGTCGCGAAACTCGAGACGCGCGACCGCGTTCTCGAGGTCGAGCGTCCCAACGGGGTAGGAGGCGAGCTCAAGCCGCACGGACACTCCCGCCGAGTAGGCCTCCGATATCGACTGCGGCGACAAGGCAGCGTTTGCCGTACACGGCAATCGTCGCCGCAGGAATGCGATACGCAGGACCGGACACGCTGAGCGCCGCACGGCAACCGCCTCCGGTGTCGATCACCGGGGCCGCGACCGCGTGGAGACCGTCCTCGAGCTCGCCGACGGCTGTCGCGTAGCCCCGCGAACGAACCGTCTTCAGCTCTTGCTCGAGAGCCGCTGCCGTCGTGATCGTGTGGGCGGTGAAGGCCGCGTAGGGAGCGCGTGGAGCCTCAGCATCGCCGAACGCGAGCAGCACCTTCCCGTTCGCCGTGCAGTGGAGCGCCGTCCTTCGCCCGGTCCAGCTTCCGACCCCGACGATGTGGCGGCCCTCGACCTGCGCGACGTTGACCGCCTCGGAACCGTCGAGAACGGCGAGATTGACCGTCTCGCCCGTCTCGTCGGCCAGCCGCTCCATGACGGGTCGAGCCAGCTCGGCCAGATCACGGCTGCCGACGGCGAGAAGCCCGAGCCTCCCGAGCTCCGGCCCCAGCCGGAACCCGTCGCCACCCGGCGCTCGCTCGAGAAATCCTCTGGCAGCGAGGGTGGCGGCGAGCCTCGAGGCCGTGCTCTTGTGCACGCCGACCCTCGCGGCGAGCTCGGTCACGCCGAGCTCCTGATCCTCGGCATCGAAGGCGAGCAGGAGCTGCAGGGCGCGGTCGACGGTCTGAACTGCAGCGTTGCGCATGATGCAACGCGTTGAGTATGACGCAACTAGAGTCTGGGCGCTACTCGACGTTCTCGGGCGGCTGAGCATGCGCCTTGGCCTCGGCCACCGACGGAAGGTGCGGCTTCCCTCCGATCAGGTCGTACGCACGCTGCTCGAACCGCGCCTGCCAGCCCTCCGTGAAGCGCTTGTAGCTCTTCGCCCGCTTCTTCTCGCGCTTGCGCCGCCGGCGCTCGCTGCCGCGGTCGGGGTCGTAGAACCTCCTCGCCCACGGAGACCCGGGCTTTGCGAGCCGGAACGCCGAGACCCAGGCGACAAAGGGCACGATGATCCCGACGGTGCCGAGGAACGGCTTGCCCTTGAGGAACGTGATGAAGGCGAAGGCGACGTTGAGCAGGACCTCTGTGAAGAACCCCGTGCGGGCACCACCCCCCTCGGACACACCGAACGGCGCCGCGGCGACGAGGCACAGGCCCGCCAGCGCGGCGCCCATCGCGAAGGCGACGATCGAGCTCTGGCCCTCCTCCGTCCAGTAGACATCCTCCAGGTGGAAGATGAGCGCGAACTCGTCGAGCACGAGAGCCGCGCCGGCGCCGAAGAAGATCGCAAGGATGGCGCGCGAGACCGGCCCGTCGCCCCACGGCGCGAACGCGGAGATTCCGGCGGCGGCCATGAGGATAATTCCCGGCACGACGTGATGCACGTGGACTCCGCCGACGTTGCCGCTCCCCCATCCACGCGTGCGCGCGAGACGCGTGTAGAGACGTGTGAGGGTGAACGTGATCATGAAGGCGAGAAACAGGAAGAGGATCGGCTCCCTGCCCGTCTCGTAGACGTGAGTCTCGTAGCCCGGGATGAAGTGGAAGAGGTTCATGCGGGGCTCTCAGCATTGCCAGAGCGCGCGACGAGCTCCGGGATCGTCACGAACTCGAAGCCTTCCGAGCCGTAACGCTCGATGATCCACTCGGTCGTCTCGAGCGAGCAGTGGCGGTCGACATCCATCCCATGGTCGCCGTCGCCGTCGTGGAGCAGGATCACATCGCCGCCGCGCGTCTGCTTGCGCGCGTGCCGTTCGACCTTCTCCGTCGTCACTCGCTTCGACCAGTCCCAGCACGTGACCGACCAGAGCACGGGAACGTAGCCGAGCCGATCGAGCGTGCGGAGCGTCGTCGGACGCCGGCGCCCATAGGGAGGCCGGCACAGGCGACCGGCGGGCACTTCCGAGAACGCGAGGCCCGCCTGATCAACGGACTCGGCGCAGCGGTTCAGCTCGTCGGCGATCCCCTCCTCGCTGAGAAAGAGGAGGTTCGCATGGGAGTCGGTGTGGTTTCCGATCGAGTGCCCCTCGGCGACGGTGCGCTGCACGAGATCGGGACGCTCTCGCACGTACTTGCCGACGACGAAGAACGTCGCCTTGACGTCGTGCTTGGCGAGCAACTCGAGCAGGTCGGGAGTCCAGCGCTTGTTCGGCCCGTCGTCGTAGGTCAGCGCGAGCAGCTTCCCGCGCCCAGGCGTGCCGATGATCGTCTCGCCGAAGCCCTGCGAACGGGGTGCGAGCGCGTGGTAGGGGGCGAGGAGAGCGGTTCCGAGCTTCATTCAGGCGGTGGTGTGATCGGGGTGATCGCCCGGTCGTCGGTGCCCGGGCGGCGCATTCGCTGATACCAGCGGTGGTAGAGGGGCGCAAACGGTATCGCGATCGCGGTGAGCACGGTGCAGCCGAGGATCAGGCCGAGGTGCTGGTAGAAACGCGTCGGGCTCCCATCCTCGATCCAGGTCGCGGCTGCGAGCAGACACGATACGCCGAGGCCGACGTAGTAGTCGATCGGGAACCCGAGGATCCACGGCCCCGGAAGCCACCAGATGTTCCCTTGCTTGTAGCGCCGAACGCCGTAGGCCGGATTGAAGACGAACCACAGGTAGTCCCAGTAGATCGCGAGCACGAGGTAGATCGCGATCGTCCGCAGCTCGGACGACCACGTCCAGTCCTGCCCCCAGAAGTAGGGTGCATGGAGCGCGATCAGCGGCAGCGGCAGCGCGAATACGTGATAGCCGGTGAGCGGCCGCTTGGCCATGAACCACCCGTAGACCGTCGCGACGACTCCCCGGCGCCGGTACCACGTGGGCAGGCGCTCCGCCCACCCGTGCCCGGCCTCGACCTCGATCTCCAGGCCGGCGATGAAGAGTGCCCAGACCCAGACGAACGCCACCCAGCCGGCCTGGTTCACGCGTCCTTCGTTCCTCTCTTGCTCGCGCGCTCGGCCACCAGCGAATCGAGCTCCTGCGAGAGCGTCGCCAGCACCATGTTGTTGCCGTCCTGCTCGTAGGCCGAGATCGCCTCCTGGTAGCGCGGAAGCTCCGTGAGGAAGTCCGCGACGATCTCCGAGCTGAGCGAATGCACGCAGCGGCCGTATCCCATCCGCTCGACGTAGCGAGCGTTCAGCTGCTGCTCGGCCTGCCCGGCGAGCGGGACCGCGAGGATCGGCTTGTGGAGGTAGACCGCCTCCGCGAGGAGGCTGAATCCACCCCCCGTGATGAGGCCGCGGCACGTGCGGAGGTCGTCGATGAATCCGTGCTCGCTGAAGGGCCGGTAGGTGAGGTTGCCGTCCACGACGTCCTCGCTCCCGCCGCCGCTCATCCCGTAGAGCTTGCAGGGAACTCCGGCCTGCTTGAGGGTCTGGGGAACCGCCTCGTCGCCACCCCAGTAGACGAGGAGGTGCTCGCCGTGCTCCCTCACCGCCGAGAGGACGGACGGCCTGAGGATCGGCGGCACGAGAGTCGTTCGCTTCTTGCGCACCGGCGGATGGAAAAACGTCGTGATCAGGTACCTGTGCGCATGCGGCACCTTCGTCGAGACGAAGCTCTTCGCGAGCCGGAAGTCCTTTCCGTACCCGGCGAGGATCTCCGGGTCGTGCTCGCACCGGTCGAGCATCTGGATGTTGTCGAGACTGACGATCGGGAGTCGATGTCGCTGCGCGAAGAGAACGCTGAAGCTGTCGAAGTCGGTGATGACCGCGTCAGGCTTGAACGCCCTGGTCAGCTCGTAGTAGCGGCGGACGTCCTTGGGCACCCCGGTCGTCGCCCCTCGCAGGTTCTGAAGCGCCGTCTGCGTCAGGTGCACCTCGGCCCCGTCCATCGCGAACGTGAGCCCCCAGATGTCGTGGACACCCGATACCGTCTCGGCCAGG
>JBBQXH010000027.1:0-13508 GCA_038209835.1 Gaiellales bacterium
GTAGTAGTTCGTGACGTGGCCGTTGTGGACGACGGTGACATCCGGGAACGGCCGCGCCCAGAACGGGTGCGAGTGGTTCACGTCGACGCGCGACTCGGTGGCCATCCGCGCGTGCCCCACGCCGTGGGTGAACGGGATCCCGCCGAGCTTCCACGTGTCGTACATCGTGCGCGCGTCGGAGGTGTACTTGAGGATCTCGAGCTTGTGGCCGAGCGAGAAGACGCGAACGCCGGGATTCGCGCGCTCGACGTCGTCGGCGAGCAACCGGAGCCCATGTGGCGAGGCGTCCTCGGGTGTCAGGCCGATCCGGAAGTACCCCTCGCGGTAGTCGTCGGAAGCGATCTTGCCGTGCCGGTCGATCGTCTCGAGGATTCCGTCCCGCGCCGATGCGCCGCCGTCGTCCCCGGCCCAGATCGACGCCACGAGCTCACCCTCGTGGGGTGCCCCGTAGAGCGAGAGGCCGGTCGAGTCGGGTCCCCTTCCGTGGAGCGCCTGCAGCATCGCGACCAGGCTCTCGATGACCGGGACGCTGTCCTTCTTGGCGAGGAAGCCTGCGATTCCGCACACTAGATTCCTTTCATGTCCATATTGGCTGCTGCCAGAGACGCTGGGTCGAGCCGATCTCCAACTCGATTGCCTTGCGGTAGACGGCCGTCCCCCAGGCGATGTCTTCGATCCCCATCCCCACTGGTGACACGACGATACGTTCCTCCGCGCTCCGCCGGCCCGGATGGTCGCCCGCGCAGATCGCCCCGAGCGGCACGACCGCCTCGGCGTCGAGCCGTCCCGCATCTCTCGCCCGAGAGAGCGGCCGCGACGGGTGGAACGTCTCGTGCTCGAGGTCGTCCGTCACGACGAGATCAGCGTCGGCGACCACGCCGACTTCGATGTCTAGCGAGGAGACCGAGAGCACGAGCATGCCCGGCTCGATCCACCCCGCGCCGATGAACGGTGCCGGCGCCATGCTCGCCGGAACGAGGACGTCAGACCCGCGGGTGGCTTCCCGCGGGTCGTCGAAGGCGATGATTGGAGGGCGCCCCTCCGACTGCTCGGCGACGAACCGCGCCGACTGGGCGTCGTTCGGGTCGTAGACGCGCACCTCGGCGAGATCCGGGATCGTGCGCTCGAGCGCCGCGAGCTGCGTCCTTGCCTGAACGCCTGCGCCGTAGAGCGTGACGATCTGGGAGCCCGGCCGGGCCAGGCGGCGGGCCGCAACGCCAGACACTGCCCCCGTGCGCATCGCAGAGACGACCGTCCCGTCCATGAAGCAGACCGGGAGCCCGGTCTCCGGATCCGAGAGGAGAATGACGCCGATGCCCCGCGGCAGCCCGCGCGACGGGTTCTGCGGGACGCTCGGGATCCACTTCATCCCGGCCATCGCGATCGAGCCGCCGACGAACGCGGGCATTGCCATGATCCGTCCGAGCTTCTCATCGGTGTCGATGTCGTGTGACCAGTGGAGCGCCGACTTCTGCGGAGCGATCGTCTCGCCGCGCTGATGCAGGATGAGCGTCTCCTCGATCGTCGCGAGACAGGCATCCATGTCGAGCCCGCCGGCAGCGACGACGTCCTCCTGGGAGAGCACGAGGAAATCAGCCGGGGCCACACCGGGACAATAGACGGGGGCGTGTGACGGGACGGAGGGCAAGGGGCGGCTCGAGGACCTTCCGCGACGCAGTTCGTCTACGCTCTTGCCCCGATCCGAGCGACGACGGAGGAGCCCATGGCCGAGAGAAGCGCCGGCGAGATCATCGACGAGTGGCGTGAGCAGGGGATCCGCTTCGTCCGGTTCGAGCTCCCGGACATGCACGGCACGAGCCGCTCGAAGATGATCCCGATCGAGCACGCAGCCGCCTACGCCGAGGACGGGCTGAACATGTACGGCGGTGCCGGCGTTCTCGACTCCCGCTCAGACGTCGTCGGCGGGACGCTCTACAACGAGGAGGTCGCGTACGGCGACCAGCGGCTGATCCCGGATCCCGCGACGGCCGCCATCGTGCCCTGGGCCGACGCGACGGCCCGCTTCGTCTGCGACTCCTTCTGGGACGACGGTCGGCCGTTGGCCGCGTTGCCGCGTCACGTCTTTCGCCGGGTCATCGATCGGTGCCGTGAGCTCGGCTACGAGCCGATGCTCGGATTCGAGCCCGAGTTCTATCTCCTCGATGGCGAGACACGGGCGCCTCTCTACCAGGGCTACCACATCTTCAACACCGTGCGGAACACGTACGTGCCGTTCGTGCAGACCCTCGTCGAGCAGCTCCAGGAGTTCGGCTTCAGCATCATCACCTCGAACTGCGAGTACGCCGGGTCGCAGTGGGAGATCAACTATGCGCCAGGAATCGGGATGGTGGGCCCTGACGAGACGTTCACCTTCAAGAACGCGGTCAAGGAGCTGGCGCACCTGAACGGGTACTGCGCGACGTTCATGGCTAAGCCATTCTCGGGGGCAGCCGGCTCGGGAATGCACGCGCACGTGAGTCTCCTCGACGCCGACGGGCGCAACGTCTTCGGCGACGATGCCGATCCTGACGGGATCTCTGCGCCGTGCCGGCAGTTCATCGCGGGGAGCCTTCGGCACGCTCGCTCGGCCTACGCATTGCTGGCGCCGACGGTCAACTGCCTGAAGCGGCGCCGACCGCACACCTTCAGCCCGTCGAATGTCTCCTGGGGATTCGAGGACCGCTCGGCCCTCGTTCGCATCAAGGGCGGCGGAGTTGCGTCGCGACACGTGGAGCATCGGGCGGCGACGGCCCTGGCGAACCCGTATCTCGTCGGCGCCGCCGTCCTGGGCGCGGGGCTCCTCGGCATCGAGGAGAAGCTCGAGCTCGAGCCGCCGGCGGCACCCCCTGCCGAGGACGATGCGACCAAGACTCCGCTCCCGACGACCGTTTACGAGTCGCTCACCGCGCTCGAGGAGGATGCGCCGATGCGCGCGCTCCTCGGGGAGGAGTTCATCGCCGCCTACACTGCAATGCGCCGGCACGAGCTCCAGCGGTTCGACGACCACGTCACGGACTGGGAGTTCGACGAGTACGCCGAGGTCTTCTGATGCGTCTTTACGACTACGGCCCCTCCGCCAACTGCCTGAAGGCAAGGCTTGTCCTCGATCGGCTCGGGATCCCGTGCGAGCTCGTTTCCACGGACATCTTCGCCGGCGAGACCCAGACCGCCGTATACCTCACCCGAAACCCTGACGGCCGGACACCCGTGCTCGAGCTCGATGACGGCACTTGCCTCGCCGAGTCGAACGCGATCGCCCTCTATCTCGCCGAGGGGAGCGAACTCGTTCCGGACGACCCGGTCGAGCGCGCGCAGGTCATGCAGTGGCTCTTCTTCGAGCAGAACCGACTCGAGCCGAACGTCGGCACTGCCCGCTTCTGGCGGCTGACCGGCCGCGCGGATGTGCGCCCCGAGCTCTTCGCTCGCTGCGTCGAGTCGGGTGAGAGCGCCATCGCCACCCTCGAGCGGCATCTCGCGAGTCACGACTTCCTGGTGGGCGGGCGTCTGACGCTCGCGGACATCGTCGTGGCGTGTTACGGAGCGGCCGGGGAAGGCGCAGGGATCGACATGGCGCCTTATCCGGCTGTGCGAGGTTGGCTGGCTCGCCTCGAGGCCGCTGGTGTATCGACTGCGGTCGAGCCCTATCCGCCGGAAGCGCTGGCCTCGGCCGGCGGCGAGAGCATCCACGGGTAACGAGAAATGGGTGGTCAAACCTCTAGGGGCCTGTCCGGAAACCCCACCACGTCCGGAGGCGGCGCGTGAGGGCGCCTGGCCGCGTCCTCGGAGGCGGCGTTACTAAACAAGTAGCACCGCCTCCTGCGTCCTTGCCAGGCACCCACACGCGCGAGTCCCGCCCGCACCGGGGTTTCCGGACAGACCTAGAGAGATTCGCTAGGGGCTGACAACCGGGAGGCCGGCGGCCTGAGCAGCCTCGCCAAGCCTCCGGTCGTAGGTCACGAAGCCGTCGATTGCCGACCGAACCCGGAGCGCCGACGCGAGGTGGATCGCATCGAGGCTTCGAAGCTGCGGCGGAGTGAGCTGAGACGCCGAGAGATGGAGATCACTGTCGAGCTCAACGAGTTCGCAGGCGTCCGTTAGGCTCGTCGCCCGGAGGGCGGCCTCGTTTCCCGGGTCGGCCAGCCGTGCCGCGCGACCGACCTCAATCGTGGCTACAACGCTCGTTGTGATGCTGGATCGGCTCGCAGCGAGATAGGCAACCAGATCCGGGCTTTCTGCTTCGGGAAGGACGAGCTTCACCAGTGCAGAGGCATCAAGGTAGATGCGGCTCATCCCGCTGCTCTGCCAGCGCCTTCGAGATCGTCATGCGGAGGTTGGGAACCGGAGCCGGAGGCGATAGTGGGTGAAGCGGGCGCGAGGCCGGCCGGACCTTGCCGTCGGCGACGAGCCGTTCCCATGGATCGTCCCGCCCGGCCAGGGGCACGAGCCGCGCCACGGGCTTACCGCGGTCGGTGATCTCGAAGCTCTCGCCGTTCCACACACGATCGAGAATGGCAGACAACTCGTGGCGCAACCGGCGAGCACCGACATTTGTGGTCATCTCGTCACTCATGTTTCACAGTGTGACACATCGGGGTCCGGGCGAGGTTTGCGCTCAGATGGTGCTCCATCTCGACCTCGTCGAGCGCCATCCACAGGTCGTAGCGCATCGTGTCATCCTCGATGACGTAGCGGCGCTCGACACTGCTGACGGGCTCCCCGGTCGTCGTGCGGCCGATCGAGCGCGATCGCAGCGTGATCGTCGTTTCCGACACCGCTCCCTCGGAAACCTCCGTCAGGCCGAGCGGATGGCCGAGGCAGACCTCGAGCGCGCCGGCGTCACCGGGCCGCCAGAACCCGGACTCGGCGTGCAGCGTGGCGCCCGAGGTCGGAGACCACGCTCGCTGCACATACGTGACGAAGGCCTCGCCGGCGTTCGAGAACGTCATCTGCTCCTCATAATCCGCGTCGTCCACGGTCGGGTATTCCTGGTGGCCGGAGCCGCGCCACGTGCCGAGCAGGAAGGCGAGCGAGTCCATCAGTCCTCCGGGGTTGTGTACGCGATCGAGATGCCACCGTCGACGACGAGGGAGCTTCCGGTCACGAAGCTCGACTCGTCGCTCGCGAGGAAGAGGACGACCTCGGCGATCTCGGCGGTCGTTCCGAGGCGGCCGGTCGGCATGTGCACTTGACGGCGGCGCCATGCAGCCTCGTCACCGTAGAGCTGCAACGCCAGCGGTGTCTCCACCGGGCCGGGGCAGACGGCGTTCGCTCGGATGCCTCGCCGGGCGAACTCGACGGCGATGTCGCGCGTCATGGCGATCACCCCGCCTTTCGAGGCCGCGTAGCCGATCTGCGACGTCGCCGAGCCTACGAGGCCCGAGATCGAGGCCATGTTGACGACGGAGCCGCCGCCGGAGTCGAGGAGTCTCGGGATGCCGTGCTTACAGCAGAGGAAGACCCCGCTCAGGTTGATGTCGAGGACGCGTCCCCAGACGGCGAGGTCGGTATCGATCACCGAGGCATCGCCCGGGAGCAGGACGCCCGCGTTGTTCACGAGGACGTGGATGTTCGCGAAGCGGCGCTCGACGGCGGCATAAAGGGCCGCGACGCTTTCCTCGTCGGTCACATCCACGGCGAAGGCTTCGGCCTCTCCGCCGGCGGCCGTGATCTCGGCGGCTACCTCGTGTGCGGTCGCCTCGTCGATATCGGCGCACGCGACGTGGCCCCCCTCGCCGGCCAGGCGGCGCGCGCAGGCTCGTCCGATGCCTCCTCCGGCACCGGTGACGACACAGGTATTCCCGTCTAGTCTTCCCATCGTGCTCGCCGTCGAGCTCCGTCGTTTCGGTGATCCTACGGGCCTCGTCCCGGCGGAGCTACCCGACCCCGATCCAGGCCCGGGCGAGGTGTGCGTCGACCTTATCGCCGCTTCGCTGAATCGGCGAGACTGGTGGATCCGCCGCGGGGGTGAGGCCAAGCTTCCCGCGGTCCTCGGCTCCGACGGAGCGGGTGTCGTCTCGGCCCTCGGCGCAGGGGTCGCGGGCATCGCCGTCGGCGACGAAGTCGTGATCTACCCGGCAACTGGGTGGGGGCCGGACGAGTCCGCGCCAGAGTCGGCCTTCGAGATCCTCGGCGTTCCGGCACAGGGAACGTACGCGGAGAAGGTCGTGATCCCGGCCGAGCATGCGCTGCCGAAGCCGGCAGGGTGGTCGTGGATCGAGACCGCTGCGCTCCCGGTGGCCGGCCTGACTGCATGGCGGGCGGTCGTGACGCACGGAGCCGCGGGACCGGGAACGGTCGTGCTCGTCCCGGGCACGGGCGGCGGGGCTGCCGCCTTCGCCGTCCAGATCGCGGCCGCCCTCGGCGCGCGTGTTCTCGTGACGTCGTCGAGCGACGAGAAGCTCGAGCGTGCGAGGGCGCTCGGTGCGTCGGGTGGGGAGCTCTACACCGAGGATGGGTGGGCAGAGCGCATCGGACCCGTCGACCTAGTGATCGACAGTGTCGGCGGCGAGGACGTCTGGGAGGGTGCGCTGGCCTGCCTTCGCCGCGGCGGTCGGCTCGTCAACTTCGCCGATACGGCCGGCGACTACGGCAGAGTCCTGCTCGCCCGTCTTTTCCTCGAGCACCAGCGGATCATCGGTACGACTCTCGGTTCGCCGCGAGAGTTCGAGGCGTTGCTGGCCCACTGTGCGAAGGCTTCGTGGAGGCCGGTGATCGACAGCGTGTATCCGCTTGCCGAGGTGGCGGCCGCGCATGAGCGCCTCGATGCGGGCGACCGCTTCGGCAAGATTGTGCTCGCGATCGACCAGGCCCGGTTCACGTGAGCGCGGACGACCTGCGTGTCGAGACGCGTGTCGTCCACGCCGGCCGTCCGCCGCGGGAGGAGGACGGCCCGCTGTCGGAGCCAATCGTGCTCGCGTCCACTTACCACGCCGGCGGACCGACGGGGTACGGGCGCGACGGAAACCCGACTTGGGCGTCCTTCGAAGAGGCGATCGGCGTCCTCGAGGGGGGCTCGGCGCTCGTGTTCGCCTCCGGGATGGCCGCGTCCACGACGCTGATCGAAGGGCTGCCGGTCGGTGCGCGGGTCGCCGCTCCTACCAGCGCGTACATGGGCGTCCGCACCTTCCTCCGGGAGCGGGGCGAGGCAGGCCGTCTCGACGTTGCGTTCGCCGACGTCACCGACACCGATGCGATGCTCGCCGCTTCTGATGGCGCCGCGATGCTCTGGCTCGAGAGCCCGACCAATCCGCTGATCGGCGTCGCCGATCTCCCCGCGCTGATCGCTGGCGGCCACGAGCGCGGCGCCCGCGTCGTCGTCGACAACACGTTTGCGACGCCGATCCTCCAGCAGCCGCTCCAGCTTGGGGCCGACGCGGTCGTCCACTCGGTGACGAAGTACCTGGCAGGGCACGCTGACCTCCTGATGGGAGCAGTCGTCGTTCGGGACGCCCAAATGCTCGAGTCCCTGATTCACGGCCGGCATCTCTACGGAGGGGTTCCGGGGCCTGTCGAGACCTTCCTGGCCCTGCGAGGCCTTCGTACGCTCGCGCTTCGCGTCGAGCGAGCGGAGTCGAACTGCGGCGTGCTCGCCGAGCGGCTTTCCGCCCACCCGCTGGTCGAGCGCGTTCGCTACCCCGGGCTCTCCGACGATCCTGGCCACGAGCGGGCCCTGGGTCAGATGAAGGGGTTCGGGGCGATGCTCTCGTTCGAGGTTGCGGGCGGCGTCGGCGCGGCCGAGCGTGTCTGTGCGTCGGCCCGCGTGATCACGCATGCGACCAGCCTCGGGGGTGTCGAGAGCCTCATGGAGCGCCGCGCCCGCTGGGCCGGTGATGCCGACATGCCCCCCTCGCTCATCCGCCTGAGCGTGGGGATCGAACACGTCGAGGATCTCTGGGCCGACCTCGAGCGGGCGCTGGGCTCGATCGTCGACTGACCTCCAGGTCGCGTCGGTCAAGCCGCCTCGGGGACATCGCGCTCGAGCTGGCGCAACCGCAGTTCGAGCAGGTCGATCAGACCTGCCGTCGGTCGGAGTGGATCCGAGACCGGAGCCGTCCCGTCGAGCGGCAGGGCCGCGAGGATCTGCTCGTCGATCTCTGCGATCAGGACGGCGCCCCTGGGTGGCAGCCGGTCCTCGATCCCGGCAAGGCGTTCGACCGCGGGACGATCTTCGACCTGAGCGTGGCGGATGGTGACCGTCCCGGGAGCCGCGATCCGTGCGGGAGCGAGCCTGGAGCGGATTTGCCTCGCGATTCTGTTGGCGACGCTTCTCTGACCCATCCGACGACCGGGCGGGAGTGCAGACAGCCTCGCGAGCTCATCGAATCGCTCCTCGCGAAGCAGACGATCCACGTCCGGATAGGGCATTCCATACCTCCTCGGTTCGACTGAGATCACCGTAGCCAGGCGGGTGCAGGCGTTGGGTTACGGCCCGGTGAGCCTCGTGGGTCGAGGCCGATACGCCGCTGCGCCGCGGAGTCGCGCCCACGAAGGGGCCAGACCCCTCCGAAGATGCGTGGGAGTTGGCGCGTTTCCGTCACGCTTTCGTTACGAAGCGGCACACTTTCGTCACAAAGTCTTCGTATGGCGACATCCGGCGCGTTCGCTAACGGCGCCGAGCGTCGTCCTTTTCTGCTCTCAGCGGAGGGGTCGCTCGGCTCCCTGTGGACAATGCGTGCGAGATCCGTGACGTTTTCTGAAGGGCGTCCGGGCTCAGCTCAGTGAGCGGATGAAGCCGTCGACAACCTCGTTGAATCGCTCGGCCTCCTCGATGAACGGGCAGTGACCGCTCTCTGTGAAGACGACCAGCTCTGCCCGCGGCAATCGCTCGAGCATGAATGCTGCGGCCTCATCGCTGAGGAAGCTGTCCCCGCCTCCCTCGCACAGAAGCGTGGGGACGGTCACCTTGCCGAGCGTGTCTCGGTAGTCGCGCATCGTCTGGTCGAAGAGGATCGAACCGGCGACCGCCGGCGTCGGGCGCAGCACCTCCTCGAGAATCCAGGCCTCCGTCTCGGGCGAGGGGGCTCGCTTGAACATCATCGGGATGAACTCCTGCGCGAATCCGCGCTGATCCTCCTGCAGGGCGATCATCGCCCCACGCAGATCGTCGAGGCCGAAGGGGCCAAAGGGCCAGTCCGGCCACGCGAAGTCGGACGGCGACTGGTCGATCGTGACCGAGCCGCGAATCCCGTCAGTGCCGAACTGGTCGATCAGATCCCAGATCACGAACGACCCCATCGACCACCCGACGAGGACGGCGTCTCGGACGTCGAGCGCAGCGAGGAAGCCGCGCAGGTCGCGGGCGTACTGCGCGACGGTGTGGCCAGCCTGAACCTTCTCCGATTGGCCGTGGCCACGCATGTCGATGGTGATCGTCCGGTTGTTCTCCCGGAGGTACCGGCGCTGCGCCTCGAAGAACCGACCGCTCATCCACACGCCATGGATGAGGACGACCACCTGCCCGGCTCCTTCGTCCTCGTAGTGCAACTCGACGCCGTTGACCGTCACGTGTGGCATCTGGCCTCCTTCGCTCGATGAGGCGATTACGATAGGCGCCTTCCGAATCTGAAGGGGGTATCAGTGGCCGAGGCGGCGTCCGAGATCGACCGAGTCCGCGCGCTCATCGAGGAACACGGGATCCATACGGTCGAGTGCATGTTCGCGGACACCTGGGGGATCCCGCGAGGCAAGCGCATCCCGGCGAAGCACTTCCTCGAGAGCGGCGGCTTCGCCATGGCCAACGTCGCATACACGTGGGACATGCACTCCTTCATCTTCCCGACGGAGTTCGTGAATGAAGCGCACGGGTATCCGGACATGCACGCCGTTGCCGACCTCTCGACATTCCATGTTGCCGGCTGGCGGGAGGGCACCGCCTTCTGCGTCTGCGACACGCTGGACATCGAGACTCACGAGCCGGTTGCGCTCAGCGGGCGAGCGATCCTCCAGCGAGCGGTCGAGCGGGTTCGGGGCCACGGATATGAGCCCATGGCGGCTACGGAGCTCGAGTTTCATCTCTGCACCGAGGACTGGGAGCCGTTCTACACGGGTGTCCACTGCTACTCGATCGCAAAGGGCGCTGAGGTCGAGAACGTCGTCGGGGAGATCCGACAAACGCTCGCCGACTCCGGGATCGAAGTCGAGGCCTCGAACGTCGAGTATGGCCCGGCCCAGGTCGAGATCAACCTCGGCCACGGGCCCGCGGTCGAGGTTGCCGACAAGACGATGATCTTCAAGTACGTCGTCAGGCAGACGGCGCGCAAGCACGGCCTGCACGCGACGTTCATGCCGAAGCCGTACATGGGCGAGGCCGGCAACGGGCTCCACGTCCACCAGAGCCTCGTCGCGGACGGCAAGAACGCGTTCAACGTCCAGGATGGGGATCCGCCCGTCCACTCGCAGCTGATGCGGCGCTTCCTCTCGGGCCTGGTTGCCCACCACCTGGAGCTGCTGCCGGTGATGTGCCCGACGATCAACGGGTACAAGCGTGTCGAGGACTACTCATTCTCGCCGACGCAGGTGAGCTGGGGGCTGGATCACCGTCTCGTCGGGGTCCGCTGCGTTGTCAACCATGGTGAGGCGACGCGTCTCGAGGCTCGCTGGGCTTCCGCCGACGCGAACCCGTATCTCGCCATCGCCGGCTGTCTTGGCGCGGGAACCGACGGGCTCGAGCGCGAAATCCAGCTGCCCCCCATCGTCACCGGCGATCCGCACGTGGACTCGGCGCTCGTGCGACTGCCCGCGACGCTCGAGGCGGCCGTCCCGAACTTCGCGCAGAGCGCTCTGGCGCGCGAGGTCTACGGAGATGTCTTCGTCGACACCTTCCTGACCATGCTCGAGCACGAGATCGGCCTGTTCAACCGGCAGGTCACGGAGTGGGAGCGCCTCCGCTACCGCGAAGTGATGTAAGGAGCGAAGGCAAGGAGCGAAGCGACGCGCAGTGGACGGCGGAGCCGGCCACGAAGGCTCGTCGAGCCCGGCAGGGCTCGACACACGCGCGTAGCAAGGAGCGAAGCGACGCGCAGCGGCCAAACAGGCCGCGAAGGCTCGGGGCCGGACGGAGTCCGGTCCGTACAGGCCGCGAAACTTCATCGCCGCCTGCAGGCGGCGATACCCACGAACCGGAGTCCAGCAGGGGACGCCGATGTCCGAAAACGACGAGACGTGCGTCTCTCGCGGGTCTATGCTCGCCGGGTGGAGCTCGATCGGGATATCTGCCTGCGCGCCTCGGCGAGTCGCGATGCCCGCTTCGACGGACGCTTCTTCATCGGCGTTCGCACGACGGGGATCTACTGCCGACCCATCTGCCCGGCTCCGGCGCCGAAGCCCGAGAACGTCACCTTCTATCCGACTGCCGCGGCCGCGGCTTCGGCGGGCCTCCGGCCCTGCAAGCGCTGCCGGCCCGAGACGGCGCCCGGCACGCCCGAGTGGCTCGGTGGGTCTGCGTCCGTCACGCGAGCCCTTCGCCTGATCGATGACGGATATCTCGACCGCAACCCTGCGCCTGCCCTCGCGCGCGAGCTCTGTGTCGGAGAGCGCCACCTGCGACGGCTCTTCGAGACGCATCTCGGTGCCCCGCCCGGGGCGATTGCGCGGATGCGGCGAATCCAGCTCGCGAGACAGCTCATCGACCAGACCGATCTGTCGATGACCGATGTCGCGAGAGCGTCGGGTTTCGCCAGCTCGCGGCGGTTCAACGACGCAGTCAGGACAACCTACGGCCGTCCGCCACGCGAGCTACGCAGGATGCGTCGGTCGAGCTGTACGTCGCAGCTCGAGCTCCGGCTCCCGTACCGGCCGCCATTTGCCTGGGGTGAGCTTCTCGGCTTCCTCGCCGACCGGGCAGTGCCTGGCGTCGAGGAGGTCACGCCATCCTGCTACCGGCGGGTGGCGCGCTTCGATGAGGAGGTCGTGGTCATCGAGGTAGAGCATCGGGCGCCAGTGCTCCTACTTCGGATCGAGCGACCATCTGTCCTCGAGCTCGGGCCAATCGTCGAGCGCTGCCGGGGTGCGTTCGACCTCGGTGCGGACCCGGCTGAGCTCGTCGCCGCGCTCGGTGACGACACCGTGATCGGGCAGCTCGTCGGGGCCCGGCCCGGCCTCCGCGTGCCGGGAGCCTGGGACGGGTTCGAGCTGGCCGTTCGAGCAGTACTGGGCCAGCAGGTCACGGTCCGTGGTGCGCGAACGCTTGCCGGGCGCCTCATTGCCAGGTTCGGTGAGCCGCTGCCCGCCCTATCGGGTGCTCTGACCCACGCGTTCCCCGATCCTTCGGCGCTCGGGGACGCGCCGATCGAGGAGATCGGGCTCCCGAGAGCGCGGGCCGAGACCATCCGTCTGCTCGCCCGGGCGACTATGGCTGGCGATCTCGACCTCTCGTCTTCTGCGCCGTTCGACACAACGCGCGAGCGTCTAGGAGAGATCGCCGGAATCGGCGACTGGACGGTCGAGTACATCGCTATGCGTGCGTTGCGCGACCCGGACGCGTTCCCGGCCGGGGATCTCGGCCTGCGGCGGGCGCTCGACGTCGACGCGTCCGACGTGGAGCGGCTTGGAAGACTGTGGCGACCCTGGCGCGCCTACGCCGCCATCCATCTCTGGAGCGCCGGAGCCACCGAGAGCTTGAAGGCTGCATGACGGTCGCCTGCGCCGACGTCGAGACGCCGATGGGACGGCTGACGCTCGCGGTCACGGATACCGGCCTCGTACGGATCGGCCTGCCGCCGGAGGATCCCGCCGCTGTCCGCGAGGAGCTGTCTCATCGGGTCGGAACGGTCGTGGAGGACCCGCAGGCCGTTGCCCCGGCGGGCCGTGAGATCGAGGAGTACTTCTCGGGCGAGCGGACAGAGTTCACCATGCCGCTCGACTGGTCGCTCGCGCACGGCTTCCGCCGACGCGTCCTGGAGGAGATGTTCAGGATCCCGTACGGCGAGACCATCAGCTACGGCGAGCTCGCGTCGCGGGCCGGGAATTCGCGCGCCCCTCGTGCAGCCGGGCAAGCGTGCGCGACGAATCCGATCCCGATCGTGGTGCCGTGCCATCGCGTGATTCGCAACAACGGTGACCTGAACTGGTACACGGGCGGGCTGCACTACAAGGAGTTCCTGCTCAGGCTCGAGGGCGTCCTGCTTCCCGGCGGCTGAGTCCGGTGAACACCGCGCGCTTGCTCCCGATTCGCGCGGTGATCTAACGTGCCGATATGAAACGTCCCGCGTCGGCCCCCAACGCTCGCGCGTTCCTCGGGTGTCGCTGCGGGTATGGGGCCGGAGGGCACAGTGTGGGTAACACGGGCCCGGAAGGCCCCGTGCCCGCAGCGGCGCCAGGCGTCGGCGGAGCCGGGCTCCGCCCGGCGGGAGCCGTCGCCGGCGAGGGACGCGCGTGAGTGAGCTCGCGCAACCGCCGGATCGCTTCCGCGAGGTCGCCAAGAAGAAGCTTGCCGACCCGAAGCTCGAGGCGGCAATCGCATCGTCGGTCGAGCGCCTTCGCTCGCACAGGCTCGATGCCTGGGCAGAGCT